>NZ_JARDAL010000060.1:0-17944 GCF_048957595.1 Acinetobacter sp. AS5
TTAAGGAAATTCTGGCAATTTTAAGAAGACAGAAGCCTGATAGGATAAGGGTTCTGTGAAATTTGTCGTGTACAGAGCAAATAATGAATCATTTAATCATTTTCTTGATATGATCTTAGTCATGTAATTAATTTTTATCCTATATAGATACTATGTAATTGTCGGCAATCTCGTCTTGTCAGCCCAGAAAAGCTCTCCTATGATAGAGCAACAAATCATCTTTCATGATCGAAGAATAAAAAGGATAACATCCTGGGAGAAGAAAAATGCAGTATCAATATCATTGTGCCTGTTGTGAAAAAGTAGTCGACTCTACAGAAAAATCATGCTCAAACTGCGGCTCACATCATATTCGCAGCCCTTTTGGTTTCTGGGTTTTGTGTCTAGTAGCCTGCCTCGTTACAGCAATTGTGTTTAAAGTGGTGCATTTGTATGTGCAGTCACAACAAGAAGTTCCTGTACAACACTCATTATTGGATGTTTTAAAAGAAGAAGATAAAGGACTTCGCTAAATTTATTCATCTGACAGTAAAGACCTGTTGGTTCAAACAGGTCTTTTTATTAATCTTGAATAATTCAAATAGCGATGGGGAAAATAGCCTCATCAAATCCAGATTTGATTTACAATAGCTGTGGTTTTGAATGAGAGGTGTGCTATGGTTCAGTTAATTAAAAAAGGTGGATTGCGTGAGCGCGCCAACCGTAGCCGCAGTTATCAAGGCTCTGAAAATACTGAAACCACCTTAAAGCCTAATCGTTATCAAACTGCGGTTAAAACACCAGACAATGCAGCCTCTCCTGCCCCGACCTCACCAACTTCTCCAGCATTAAATGAAGATATACCACTTAATTCATTAGAATAAGTGCGTCATACCATAACCACAATGCAAATAGCAGAAATAGTCCGCCTGAAATCATATCAATATAACTCCCCGAACGCTGGTACAAGGTTTTAATTTTTGGTTGGGAAATCAACAGCATCAATAAAGCAAAGGTGATAAAGGTCTGCAAAGGAATAATCACTGCGAGCTGTGTTTTCAAATAATCTGAAGCAGATGAACTTAAGGCCAGTGAAAATACGCTACTAAAATAGATCAGTGTTTTTGGATTAGAAAGATTGGTCCATAAGCCCAACATAAAATAGTTTTTAGCTTGCACCTGTCCATTCGTATCGTCGTCGGTCTGATGTCTATTTTTAAAGCTATGCACACCACCCTTTAACATGGCCCATCCCATCTTCGCCAGGAACATGCCACCCAAAAGCATTAAGGCGTGCTGGATCCATGGAAACTGGCCAATTAACACAGTAAAACCCGCAAGTGTCAGTACTACCCAAACCACGATACCGGCAGAGATCCCTGCAATAATTTTCAGGGCATTCTGGCGTGTGGTGGATGCAGCACTTTTGGCAATAAGTAAGATATCGGGGCCGGGACTGAGTTGAGCAACAAAATGCAGGAGACAGATCGTAAAAAGCAGAGACATTAAAATAAGGTAAATTTATAAAAATATATTATAACGTTTGTTCAAAGAGATTAGAAAGCTCCAATAAAAAACCGAATCATCAGATTCGGCTTAAATAGAATTTTTTAAATAAAACATTTATTTTGGATTGATATCTTTCATTTCAATTTTTTTCGCCTCAGGTCTCACTTCACGTGCTTCACCATCAATAATGTTGGAATCACCGCGACCTGATTGCTGATTTTGCATATCCTGCATTTGACGCATCATCTCGGCAAATGGGTTCTGGCCTTGTGCACCACCCATATCGCCCATCATGCCACCCATCATTTTTTCCATCATGAGTTGCTGACGTTTCATCATCGCTTTCATTATAGCAGCCTTAAAAACCTGCTGAACCGCTGGAATGAGCATCAATACTGCCAATACGTCGGTAATCAATCCAGGAATAAGCAGAAAGAAACCTGCCAGAATTTTAGGTAAATTTCCTGTTAATGCAGGATCTGCACTCATCTGTCCCATCTGCATTTGCTGCATTTGTGGTATTACACCGGCCGAGTATTTACGGATCAGATTCATACCAATAAAAAATGCGGCTACAAACCAGAAAAATACGTACCACATGCTCCCGACGAGGTCACCCACGCCAATCCAGACAAATACTTCTAGGATTAAGCCTGCAAGGATAATAAGAAATAATTTCATGAAAATTAATCTAATCTCAGTAAAATAAATAATAGGATGCTGGAATCAACTGCTTCATCAGGATCAAGCTTTTTTGATACGCTTATGTAACAATATGGGCATTATTCTATTTTTAAAGTGCGGGCATGTCATTAATTATTGGGATTGACCCCGGTTCTCGTTTAACCGGTTACGGAATTATCGAAAAAGACGGCTCCAAACTGACTTTTGTTGATGCCGGCACCATCAGAACAGAAACAACAGAAATGCCTGAACGTTTAAAACGTATCTTTGCCGGCGTGGAGCGCATTGTAAAATTTTATGGTCCCACTGAAGCTGCGGTAGAACAGGTCTTTATGGCACAAAATCCGGATTCTGCCTTAAAACTCGGTCAGGCCCGTGGTGCTGCTGTTGCGGCACTGGTCAATCTGGATTTGAAAGTCGCTGAATATACTGCGCGCCAGATCAAGCAGTCGGTGGTGGGTTATGGCGCTGCGGATAAAGAACAGGTGCAGATGATGGTGATGAATATTCTAAAACTCAGCATCAAACCGCAGCAGGATGCCGCCGATGCTTTAGCTGCTGCTATTTGTCATGCCCACGCCTCAGGAAGTATGAGTAAAATGGCGGTATTGAATGCGTTGGGCGGTATGGCACGCGGCCGGAGTCGCGTCAGTAGCCGTCGTCGATAAGGTTTAACGCAATATTATAAAGTCTTGAACATCTAGCTCAGATTCCAGATACTCTTGCATAACAGATTTTACAGTTGCACGAGCAGGCCCTTGCCAACTTCGTGCAATCATTTCGCTAAGTTGTGAATCTGTTCCAACAATAACCGCCTCCACCTCACCTGTGCTCAAGTTCTTCACATATCCTTTCAGTCCAAGTGCTTGAGCCTGCTCGGCAAACCAGTAACGGTATCCGACTCCTTGGACTTGGCCTGAAATATTCAGTTTGATGACTGGCACACTATTCTCCTTAGCGATTCACCACCTGATAAATCGCATGCTTCATATCCTGCGCCTGCAAACCTCGTTCGCCATTTTTGGCCAGTTCATCACCTGCAAGTGCATGCAGCGTCACAATTTCATGCAAATGAATTTTTTGTTTAAATTGTGCCTTTAGACTAGCAATCATGCCGGCCAGCACATCTCCCATTCCACCCGTCCCCATACCGGCATTTCCAGCTGTGCATATATAAAGTTTTTCTTCCAGAATCAGGCTGCCTGAACCTTTTAGCACCCATTGTCCCTGATATTTTTGTTGCAGGGCATGAATGGCTGCAATCCGATCCATTTCAACTTCCGCAGTGCTACATGCTAGCAAAGTTGCAGCTTCTCCTGGATGTGGTGTGGCATAAGTCTGGGAATTCAAAACTTGAGGCTGCTTGGCCAGAAACCATAAGGCATCCGCATCCAAAACAACCTCCAGATCAGATTGCTGAGTCAGCTCAAACCAAGCTGTATATTGTTGCTCTGACCAAGAATCACGACCTAATCCCATGCCAAAACAGACTGCATCGACCTGCTGAATCAGTGCTTGGCGTTGCTCCTGAGTTAAAAGATTGATATCACGCAGCATAATATTTGGCGCACGTGACAAAATCGCGGTGTGGTGTTTTGCATCACAAACGATCGTCACTTTACCTGCTCCGGCAGCAAATGCTGCTTCAGCAGCCATAATCACTGCTCCGCCCATATCGGCATGTCCACCAATCACCAGAACATGACCATAACTGCCTTTATGACCAAAGGCTTCACGCTTGGGCAATTGAATCTGATGTGATGAAAGACAAGCAATTGGTTGAAGCTCAGTATCTGTCGGGATAGCAGAAATCAGTTCGATCTTGCCCGCATATTCTTTGCCTTGTCCGGTAAACAGTCCTGCCTTGAGCCCCAAACCCGTGAAAGTATAGTCAGCTTTGATCGCAGCAGGCAAAGGCTGGCCGGTATTGGCATCCAATCCACTCGGAATATCAATTGAGATTTTGAGTCCAGTTTGCTGATTGATCGTTTGAATAACATTTTGCCAGTCAGAATCCAGCTGACGGTTTAGACCAATTCCGAATAAGGCATCGATATAGACCTCATATTCAGATTGAAAATTAAAATGTGAATAAGGCTGCAAACCGGCTTGCTTGGCTTCCTGCACAGCCGATGCCAGATCTTTGGAACTGCCCAGTTCAGCTGCATAAATATCAACTTGAAAACCGGCTTGTTTTAAATATTTGGCCACCAGATAACCATCGCCGGCATTATTGCCCTGACCACAGCAGACAGCGATTTTTTTTATTTTTTGCTGGGAAAATAAAGTGATCAGCCGCTGGCTAATCCCCCAGGCAACTTGTTGCATTAAACCGTAGGAACTATTTTGCTGCTGAAACCAGCGCTGCTCCCATGCTTGTAGATCGCGGCTATGGTAAACTTGTTGCTGCATTTCTTATTCCCTGTCTTTGGTTTATGACAACTCCCGATTCTCACGCGCAAATTCAAGTTTATCAACAAGATCCAGCTGAGCTAAAAGCATGGATTAAAGCGCAGGCTTTAGAATTGGGTTTTTCTGATTGTGTCATTGCCAAACCGGATGCTCAAGCAGAATTAGCACGCTTACAGGAATATCTGGATCGTGGTTATCATGGTGACATGAAGTTTCTGGAAGAGAATTTGGAAAAACGTGCCAATCCCACTTTGCTAGTTCCCGGCACACGCAGCATTATATGTGTGCGTATGGATTATCTGGTCGAGGTACCAGAACCACGTTATATCTCTTATGCACCCAACTCTGCCATTATCGCGCGTTATGCCCGTGGCCGAGATTATCACAAAACCATGCGGGGTCGCCTGAAAACTCTGGCGACAAAAATCCGGGAAAAAGTCGGAGATTTTGAATCACGCCCATTTGCCGATTCTGCGCCAATTTTTGAAAAATCGCTGGCTGAAAGTGCCGGTATGGGCTGGACAGGTAAACACACCCTTCTGATTCATAAAACATCAGGCTCATTCTTTGTTTTGGGTGAATTGTTTACTTCACTGGAACTGCCCTTTGATGAACCTGCGACGAAACATTGTGGCTCCTGTACTGCCTGTATCGACATCTGTCCGACTCAAGCGATTGTCGAACCGTACATGCTGGATGCACGACGCTGTATCGCCTATCTGACGATCGAATATAAAGGCATTATTCCAGAAGATTTACGACGCGGAATTGGCAACCGTGTTTTTGGTTGTGATGACTGCCAACTGATTTGTCCCTGGAACAGTTTTGCCCAAGTCACCTCGATAGAGGATTTTCATCCGCGTCATGGTCTGGATCAGGTGAGTTTACTGGATTTATGGCAATGGGATGAAGCGACCTTTTTAAGTGCCACTGAAGGCAGCCCGATGCGTCGTACCGGTTATCAAAGCTTTATGCGCAATATCGCCATTGGTTTGGGCAATGCGCCCTTTGATGGGCAAATTATTCAGGCACTCCAGCAACAGCGTGATCAGCATGATGAAATTGTGCAGGTACATATCGATTGGGCGATTCAAGAACAACTGGCAAAATCCAGCTAATTTTCTATCACTATTAAAATATATTTCAACTTTACCTAGATTCACAGTTTCACTTAAAAGCCTTACACACCCGTGTTTCAGACTATGGCATAAATAAAAATAGTCAGAAATGAAGTGGAGGAAAGATGATGTCATCAAAAAATCCAAATCAAAAACTGCTTGAGCAGCTTCAGCATGACCAGCAGAAGCAACAACAGCAGCAGCCGCAACATGGCCCGATTAATTCCCCAAAAAACAATCAGCATGAACAGGATGAACGAGTGCTGAACAAGCAGCATCGTGACGATCTGCAAAATCAGAATATTCATGGTGGTCATCGTGAATAAAAATTTGCAGGATTGAATATAATGACAAAGTCCACCCCGTGTGGGCTTTGTTATTTAATATAAGGTCATATTTTGCTAGTGAAGCAAAAGCTTATTTTTATTAAGATGAACTGAATGATAAATAAGCATAGACAGGGAAAGAGATGAACAGTAGTGATGCGGTACGTAATGATTGGTCACGTGAAGAAATACAAGCTCTATATCAACAGCCTTTAATGGATTTAGTGTTCCAAGCGCAACAGGTTCATCGTGAACATTTCACTGTGAATACCGTTCAGGTCAGTACCCTGCTCTCGATTAAAACAGGTAAATGCCCTGAAGACTGTAAATACTGCTCACAATCAGCGCATTATGATTCCAAACTGGAAGCTGAAAAACGCATTGCGGTCGATAAAGTGATTCAGGAAGCCAAACAGGCGCTAGCATCAGGAAGTTCACGTTTCTGTATGGGGGCTGCATGGCGCAACCCACATGAACGCGATATGCCTTATGTGCTGGAAATGGTGCGTGAAGTCAAAGCACTCGGTCTGGAAACCTGCATGACACTGGGGATGCTAAATGGATCGCAAGCTGAACGCTTGAAAGATGCGGGACTGGATTATTACAACCATAATCTGGATACTTCTCGTGAATACTATTCACATATCATCAGCACGCGTAGCTTTGATGATCGTCTGGATACTCTGGATCATGTACGTCAGGCTGGCATGAAAGTCTGTAGTGGCGGTATTGTGGGTCTGGGCGAAAGCCGTGATGACCGGATTGGTTTGTTATATGAACTTGCAACTCTGGCAATTCATCCTGAATCCGTGCCGATTAATATGTTGGTACCGATTGAAGGTACACCGATGGCAGATGTAGAAAAACTGGATGTGATTGAGTGGATTCGTACCATTGCAGTAGCACGGTTGCTGATGCCAAAAAGTTATATTCGCCTTTCTGCCGGCCGTGAATCCTTAAGCGATTCGGATCAAGCGCTAGCATTTATGGCCGGTGCCAATTCTATTTTCTCTGGCGAAAAACTGCTGACGACTCCCAATACAGCTCAGGGTCGTGATCAGCAACTTTTTGCAAAATTAGGTTTAGTTGCAGAACAGCCAAAACCGAGTGTTCGCAGTCTGGCTACAGATGCCATGGCAAGCTAACAACTGTTTAACTTGATGAACTCGCAGAAAAGTTATGTGCAGTAATTAAAATGCCATAACGGGCATTCAGATAATCTCCGACTCGGATTTGATCTACTCCATTGGCATGATGCACCATCAGCGCTTGCGTGACTGCATCATAGCTAAAGGAGTCATAACTATCTTGATGCAGGCTGAGCCAGTGCAGCGTATCTGCCAGGTTGCTGTCGACGATATAGGTATCTGCATGAAAATCTTTACTCATATGCCTGTTCATCGTGATGAAATTTCCCTTTAATTTTAACGGAAATTAGCCCATAACAAGCATAAAAAAGTGAGCCATTGCTCACTTTTCTTGCAAAAACTTTAGTCCTTATTCGTACCGCACTTACGACACTCCCTGTGTTCCCCGATTTCTTGCATTTGCTCATATTCATAAATATGCAAACAAAACAATTTTCTTAAAAGCTGAAGCATCATTGAAACTCCTGTTTAATCATTTTTTTAATACGCTTCTTAAGATATTCCGTCCTGAAACATCATGATTTTTGACTAAAAAATCATCTCATATTAATTAGCATAATTTTTTCAGTTGTAAAATGCATTTCATCTACTTTTCACTTTTTTTGCAGATATTCTTTGAACTACATCACAATTATTTCATAAATATGAACTTTTTTTGATTAAAGAGGATGTTTATGGAATTTAGATAACAAAAGTAATATCTGAGGGAGATGCTTTTTTATTAAACTGGTAACGAAGAATCTTTATTGAAAGGCAAACTAGAAAAGTTCATTATCAGTGGAGGCAACCCATTTTAAGCCCTTCGAGATAAGAACGACGATCAATTAAGTGAATTGCTTACTTCAGATTTCATAATATCCAAAAACAAAAAACCCCTTACGATTAATGCACGTAAGGGGTTGTTTTATATGGTGGGCCCAGACAGACGAAAACTATTACCTACCCTATTGTTTTTATTAAATTAATTTATTTTTAAAAATTACAGGATACAAGCTAGGATACATAGTTTAACTGTTTCTTTTTTGATCAATTAAGCTTTTTTCACCACCAAACTCCCCTACCACATCGCTAATTCATTGAATTTTGACAATACACAGCTTCTTGGTAAAAGAGGAACCAACATCAATATAATGGCAATTATCGATTTGAGTATGCTCTTTTACAATGGTATGACCTAGATATATTTCATCAATATTTTCGACAACATCATAGTGAGCGGAATGCTGACGAATTCGTCCTCTCCCCCACAGCGCGTTCGCATAAGCAGAACTGACACCTGAAATCTTGTAGTCACCTTGTGCAATATCGTGCTTAAAGGCATTCCAATCATGAATATCAATATCAGCATGAACAATACCTACCTTTTTATTTTTCAGCTCAACTTCAATCACCAATGGTAACTTTGCTAACTGATCAATAATTCGCTGTCGTGTCTTTTGAAATTGTCTATAAAACCATGCTCCCCCATTCCTTGCATGCATGTCTTTCATTTTAGGATCATGCTGTCCTCGAATACACATTTCTTCATGATTACCGCGCACAGTCAAAAACCATTTTTGATCGAGTAATGAAATACATTCTAAATTTTCAGTACCTCTGTCAATGATATCTCCTGTACATATCAGTAGATCATTTTCAAAATCAAAATTCTTTAGATGAAGCTCTTGCATTAGAAGACTGTAAGATCCGTGAAGATCTCCAACGATATAAACTGAATTATAATTTTGGTTTACAAGTATCTTTATTATATCGTTCATGCTATGAATAAAACCTTCTACGAATTTTGAATCACATTATAGAACATGACCACCACAGCCTCCGATTCATTACAAAATATTGTTATTTATACAAATAATAAAATTTCACTTGATTTTTATAAGCCATTTGAAGATGGACTAAACCCTATATTATTTACAGTTAAAACTTTAGAACAGATCCCTAGAAAGACTGAAAATAAAATCCATATTGTCATCTTGGAGTCCTGTGATGAACTTAGCAATCTACAAATAAATTGCAATAAAATTCATCTTATCATGCCTACATGTTCAAAGAATAAATTAGAAAATGATCTACATGCCTTAATATTTAAGTACGAGCAGTCGATGACTTCTCAACAAGCTTTAGAAAATCTTTACCATAGTTTTATTAAGTTCTATTGCTCGGCTGAATATTATCTTGATCCTCAGGATTTTTTTAATTCTGACTCATATAAAGATGGATATCGATACATCAATATCCATGAAATATTGCAAGATAATGTTAGTTATGAACAACAACTCCATACCTACCTTAATACGATATCGAATACTGAAACAGTATCCTTCAATTTTTCAATAGGCTATGAATTCTCTTCTGAATCTAGCTATTTACAGCGGATAGAAAATACTGTTGATCATTTAACATATGCAAAAGATAGAGATGTGTTCTTTAGCGTTGTGCTTTCAAAGTATCCACTATCAGATAATAGGTTAGCTATCGTACATTTGAGTCAATAGTCTCTAATGGCTTAATTTTTTCATATCAAAACCGATTAATTCATCATTATCTAGATCAAAAGGAAGAACCAATATCTCTGGATTTTTCCCTTGATCTCTTTCATGCTTATTTAACTGAAACTCTGGTAAAGCTTCATTAAATTTTATACTTTTTGGATAAATCAAAACTATTGGACTATCGTGTTCAAGGTACATATAACTATAAGCAAACATTTGCTGCATATCACCATCGCTGATTCCATAACGCTGATCTTCACTATTCTGATCCAATAATTTCCATTTCGTATCTAGAATCATATTGCTATGTGTATCTTTTTTAGCTTTAAAATAAATGTCTGGTCGAAGATTAAATCTATCTTTTCCATTATGATGGCACAAATATTTATTACTCTTCTGCCTTTGGATTTGGTAATGCTCTGAGTATTGTTCTTCTAGCTTACTCAGCACATAAGCTTCAAATAACTTTTCCATCGGAAACAGCAAACTCATTCCATGCCATTCACCATGTAATGCAGATGGTGTCTGCTCTCCTAGGACTATTTCACACCAGACTTTGATTGGTTCATATTGAGCATATAAACGACCTGATTTCCATTGGGGAAAGTCTAAACGCGGCAATCTACTCGTTGGCACCTCACTCAATTTAAGACGGATTTCATTTGCCAATCGCCAATTATCAGTATTTTTTGTGAGTTTACAGATTTTTTCTAATGCAGTTTTAATAAGACGATTTGGCGCGGTATTTAAAGAAAAAATATCATGTTCAATCGGAAAACGATGTTGCTCGGTCACTGGTTGAGTCAGATATCTTTGGATATTCAATTTACCTTTCAAATAGGCACTTTGCTCTGCAACACATTGATATTCAGACCTTACACCTCGCTGAAGCAATAGGTTGCATGCCTCCAAAAAGCGACTCATGATCCATTCACTCAAAGGTAAATCTAACTTATCCAATGAGGCTGAGCCTGCTTCTCGAGGGGATGGAAGCTTCCATAAGGCTCGCAGCATTTTTCTGAGTAATGCACGTTCTTTTTTAATTACGTTTTCTATTTCTTTGTGGAATTCCTGACTCTTACTATCTTCCTGTTGAACTGGTAGCTCTATATGCTTGGGTAAAATCTCAATGGTATGACCACATGGTGTTTGAATAATACCGACATAGTTATCGACTTTTATTTTACGTCTGCCTTCTAACTCAAAAATGGCAGCACCATTTTTTTTAGCTTGGCTAGAAAGCTCACATAAATAATCGAATACCGAAGTAGGGACGCAGATATGATCTAGTCCTATTACATAAGGTTGGTTAGTGCCATAGTCTTCAATGACACCGTATTCACGCAAACTGAGCACAATTATGAGGCCTCTTCATCTGTAATCTCTGGTTTTGGAATTTTATAGTCTTTCTTCGGTCTTATAATTTGATTTAAAGCATTTATCTTTTTTTCTAATGGAGCATTCTTAAATAAATACTTATATACATCCCAATTTCGTTTTGTTAGATGCTCAATTTCACTAGGATTCATCGATGGAAATAATGATGAATCCAAGTTTATTGTATAAACCATGCCATTTTCACCTAGTACTAAGTTGATCTTAGTCCAGTCATCAAAAAAGTATTCTTGCAATAATGGGATTATTCTTTTTTCAAAAATTGTCATCAATAATTCTAAACTTGGTTCTTCTATTAACGAGGTAAAATACGCATGACCAATACAGTGGTCTCGATCTAATAAAACCTTAATACGCTTGTTCATGGTTTCCAAGATAGCTTGAACACTTACTCCTTCAATATCTATACCGCTTAATACATCAGGCTTGGGCATCATTTCAATAAATTCAAAACGCCGTCTTAAGGCGATATCAACTGAAGTTAATGAGCGGTCAGAACTATTCATTGTTCCAATAATATAAAGGTTATTTGGTACACTAAATGGCTCATTAGAATATGGTAATGTAACTTCTAGACCTTCTAGTTCTTCTGACTTTCCTTCTCTTTTTGATTCTTCAATTAATGTGATCAACTCACCAAAAATCTTTGAAACATTCCCACGATTAATTTCATCAATAATCAAAACATAATTTTCATTTGGATTGTTTTTTGCTCGTTCACAAATATTTTTAAAAACACCAGATTCAACGTCATAATTTAATTGTCCCTCTACTCTCTTAACTTTGATGCCTTCAATAAAGTCTTCATAACCATAACTTTGGTGAAAAGTAACAAAACTGATTTTACCTTCATCAACTAAAACTTTGTATTGTTCAACAATAGTGGATCTAGACCTTTCTAAATCTTCACTCCACCACTCGGGTACTACTATTTGTAGAGCCTTACTGATAGTTACATATGTTTTACCTGTGCCGGCTGGACCATATAAAATCTGATTAAGAGGAAAATCTAAATTATTTATATTTTCATCTAATTCAGAAGATTCATTCTCATCCGATTTATTTTTATCTTTTCCATTTTTACATCTCTCAGACTCTACTTCACAAACTGCTTGATAATACAATTCATAGAGTTCTTTATTTTCAAACCTATTTTTTATTTCCGTTATAGCAGTACAGTAGTCTGTCCATACTTTTGATGCTTTTTCTACGTTATTAACAGAAATATCTGTGTAGTTAATACCATACTTATTAAGAAACTTCGTACCTATAGAATTTAAAGGAAAAAACAAATCTGGCCGGCAACGGCTCAATCCTGTAGAAAGCTTATTAATTCCGATAGATGCATTGGGTAAAATACCTAAAACTTGATCTTTTATTGAATCGATATCTTCATTCTGAATTTCGACAACATCTTTAAATAAGTTCCATAAGTTAGGGATAATTTTTACCGATCTTTCTACTATTATTTTGTTTTTTTCATTTGCCTTATATGGATAAAACCACACACTTTGAGCATCTGAACCGTACCGGGTTTGTCGGAGACTTTTTTATTTAAGTTAGGCCACCTGACCTAACGGATTAATTTTATCATAGTACATTGCTTCAAAATCAAAAGGTGGCACATAACCTAGTGCACTATGTACACGCTCTTTATTGAACCAATCTACCCAATTTAATGTCGCAAGTTGTACATCCGCTAAACCTTGCCAATCTGCTTTTAAATATTCAATCACCTCTGTTTTGTATAAGCCATTCACTGTTTCAGCCAAAGCATTATCGTATGAATCACCGGTCGTACCGACTGATGCTCGTAAATTTGCTGCTTCTAAACGATTGGTATAACGAATGGAAAGATATTGCACACCTCTGTCACTATGATGAATCACGTTCTTTGGCATGCCTCGATCATGCAATGCTTGCTCCAGTGCATCGAGCACCATGTCTGTATTCATCCGTGTTGATACTTTCCATCCAACAATTGCTCGCGAGAACACATCAATAATAAAGGCGGTATAGACCCAGCCTGAATTTGTTTGAATATACGTAAAGTCAGCGACCCACAGCTGGTCAGGGTGATCAGCACTAAAATTGCGTTTCACCAAGTCATCTGCTCGTTTTTGATCATCTCGGCTATGGGTAGTTTGTTTATTCTTACCTCGCCAAACACCTTGTATACCTAGCTTTTGCATCAATCGAGCAACTGTACAGCGTGCAATAATATAGCCTTCACGTTTCAGTTTTTGCCAAACTTTACGTACACCATATCGACCTGAACTTTCCTTCCAAATTCGTTTAATTTGTTCAGCATGATGCAAGTCATGTAGATCTCGCTTTGCTCGATGTTCTGGGTTTTCGCAGAGATCTAGAGTCCGGTAATAGGTTGAGGGTGCGATCGGTAAAATTCTACAAATCGCCTCGACTCCGTACAGCTCTTTATTATTATGGATAAAATCCACCATTATTTGTGTGGGCGGTCGAGTTCCGCCTGGGCGAAAAAAGCGGCTGCTTTACGTAGAATCTCATTGGCGCGTTGCAGTTCTTTATTTTCGCCTTCGAGTTGTTTGATACGTTCTTGGTCTGAAAGCTGCTGTACTTTAACTGGATTTAGTTTATCTAAATATTTTTGATACCAAACACGTAGTGTTTCAGGAGTACAACCTATCTTGGGAGCAATAGCGGTGATCGCAGCCCAATTCGATGGATAATCTTTTTCAGATTCAATCAATAATTGAACCGCTCTTTCTCTGATTTCAGGGGCATATTTTAATTTTGTCATCGGGATAGTCTCTCAGAATATTGACTCTCCGACAAACCCGGTACGGTTCATCAGACTCTGCAATACCTTTTAGATCAAGGTCGAAAGACTTATCTAATAAAAGTCTGTGCAATTTTTTTCTCTTTTCAGTGGTTCCTACATTGATTAAAGCTAACACTGTAAAAGGATCTATTTCGGTATGATGATTCGGATCATCAATTATTAAACCATTTTCACCTAAGATTTTATCAGGTCGAAAATTATGACTTACTTCCTCTTTAAATTTTTTTAAATCATTAGCAAGTTCGGTTTGTTTTTCTTCATACCCAAGAATATGAGGAAATACTGTTTTCCTATAAAACTCAATCCATTCATATTTTTTATCTAGAACTTCAATAGCCACTTATATATCCTTTAACTCTTAAATTAATTTATTAATGTATTCCGCTATTCATTTTGCATATGCCATTAACTGACAAAATACATTCACTAACTTCTGCTGTTTAATATTACTTGTATTACAATTTATTAAGTTGGGATTCCCCACCACGATCGCTAAAGACTGTGCTCTCGAATTCGCTACATTTAAACGGTTTTTATCAAACAAAAAATCCATTCCACGTGGTGAATCATTCGCATCACTTGCACATAAACTGAAAAACACAATAGGTGCTTCCTGGCCTTGAAACTTATCTACACTTCCCAGCTTTGCATTTTCACCTAAAGCAGATTTAAGCTTAGTCACTTGAAAATTATATGGTGCTACAAATAAAATATCATCTAAAGTAATAGGCTTTTTATTACCTTCCTTATCGGTATAAATTCGCCCAATGAGCTCATTCACAGCATGTTGAATCGCTTGAACCTCTTCATCACTCGCTTGAGTATTTCCTTCATGTTCAACGGGGATGAATACAACACCTGCTTCCTTGTTTAATACCCCCTTATAACCATCAGGGACTTGAATAACTTGCAGATCGTTAGACTTGTGTGAATTTAACTTACCCTCATAAATGGCCTGACTGATAAACTCATTTACTTTTGAATGCATTCTGTAGGTAGTGTCGAGAAAGATGCCTCGATTAGGCTCAATTGTTGGATGATCTTTTAGCAAATAATCTAAAATAGACAAACCACTATCGCCAGGGTGCGTACCTTGAGCGGGTTGTCCTAGTTGCATTTGGTCACCCATTAAAACCAAATTATGAGCTGATTGACTCATTGCAATTAAGTTTGCTACCGATACTTGCCCTGCTTCATCAATAAACAAATAATCAAATTGCTTATTTAATTCCTCACGAGAAAACCCCCACGCTGTGGTACCAACGACACATGCTCCATCAAGATATTCAACTATTTTGTCATTCTTAATTTCTGAAATTCCAAAGTTTTCAATTTCAGTATCTGTATTTTTTGTACAACAGAAATGAGCTGGAATATTTTCATTTTGGCAATACTGTGCCACACCAATCAAAAGATTATTAATTGCCTTGTGGGAATTTGAGCTAATGCCTACTTTTTTTCCTTGCTTAAGTAGTTCTGCAATAACATGCTTACCTGTAAAGGTTTTTCCTGCTCCAGGAGGTCCTTGAATCACAATATATGAGTTATCCAAATTACAAATTGCCGATTTTATTTGATCCAACTTTTCTAAGTTTTTATGGCTCGAAACAATTATTTCTCCCTTTTCTATACCCTTAATGCGTGGATAATCCCGTCTTAAAAAATGGAGAATAGCATCATCATTGAGCTGGTTTTCATAATAGCTTCGGACTACTGTTTCTATTGCTTTTGGAATAGGCTTTGGATTTACATAATCATCCGGGATTAAATGCACAACAGACAGCGGTTCTTTAAGCTGTAAGCAAATTCTGCCTTTTGAAACTGATGAATGCTCTTTTAATAATGTCGCTTTAAGATTGTTTCCCTTTTCATCTTCCTCCCCAAGAATATAAAAGCTAGTGGTATTTGCCATTTTAAATTCTTGATGAGGATCAAATGCATACTCATATGCTAAGCTTCTTGCTTTAGGAGTCGGTTTAAATGGCTCTTTGTCTGTACGAATACAGTTTACTAGACAATCAAGATCATCATAAAGCTCTTCTACTGTTAA
The DNA here is from genome assembly GCF_048957595.1 of Acinetobacter sp. AS5. Taxonomy (NCBI): domain Bacteria; kingdom Pseudomonadati; phylum Pseudomonadota; class Gammaproteobacteria; order Moraxellales; family Moraxellaceae; genus Acinetobacter; species Acinetobacter sp. AS5. The sequence goes on from NZ_JARDAL010000060.1 coordinate 15,935, forward strand.
GCCCATTCTTTCAAAAAGTCGCCAAAAAACTGGCTTAGCTTCTCTACGATGAAATTCCAGTGCCCAAGCCATGTTTTCACAAATTTGTGACTCAATTATATCGTGAGACTTAAGAGATTCTGCTTTACTCAATAATTGATCTCTTAAGTTTGTTATTGCCGTTATTTCCTCACTTAGCTCTTTTTCTACAATGTCTTTTTTTCCTACATACTGGATGCCAAATTCTTGCTGTTTCTGATGCAACCAAGCCACCAACTCTTGCGTACTATTACAATCATCAATATTGTAGTCTCGAATACTTTTCAGGACTTTTGATGTTTGCCAGATTAATCCATCTGGATTAACTCGCCAATTTTCATATACGACAACAGAATCGCCGCCGGAACCCACTTCTGTCTCACGTTTACCACGGTATAAGTGTTCTACATTTTTAATAGAATATTTAGGTTCACCAATCAGCAATCCATTTTTAACGATCTTGTACAAATCAACAAAAACTTCATTTCTTAGCAATTGATCTACTTCAAATTCGCAAACACCATAACGGCACATGAGCTTCTTACATGCAGCAATTTCATAGTTTGCATAATGGTAAATATGCATCGTAGGATCTTGCTGCCAACGTGCATAAACCCATTCGATAAATGATTTAAATGCTATTTTTTCTTCGACTTCATTGTGAGCCCAAAAATCTATAAATTTACGCTCACCTTTTTCATCGAAATATGTACATCCCCACAAGTACTCAAGCCCCCCTTCAATTAAAGGAAATCCCTCGATATCAAAGTACACATCATTTTCAGAGTGCTGAGGTAATAGTGCCAATCCTAGTTTTTCATGAGTGTTAATGATTTCAAATAAAGGCGTTGCAAGCCCTTCACTTTTTCGCTGAATTTGGGCCTGAGCTTTTAATCTTTTATATACATCAGTATTCAAGCTCTTAATGCTTGGCTTATCACTATTAATCAAGTCTTGCATCGTCTGAATACCATCAGCATTCAGCTTCTTGATTTGCGAGCGTGTAATTGTGGCGACTTGTGAAAGGTGATCTACCTCTTTGAGCAATTGTTTTGCATAGTTATTCCAACACCCCCATGACTTAGAATCAGAAGGATTGGGGCGATTTTCCAAATCGAATTTTTCATGCAATTGCAAAAAGGCATTTTTTACGGATCGATAGTAATAGTAAAACTCTTGTGTTCTCAATCTCTGTTGAGTTTGATCACCTAAAATAATGACAAAATCATCCGAATAACGACCTTGAATAGCTGCAATCATTTCCTGATAGCAACACAATTGAATGGTGTAATATGGTTGTAATGATTTTGAAAGTTTGGTGTCCCAAATTTCATAATGATAGTCCCCAAGTTGACTAGAACCTGGAACCTTGACTAAAAAATCAGCAAATCCTGTAAACTGATCTTGACTTAAACAAGCCTGGAAAACAACATCTGCACCTTCTTTCATGGCCTGTATCGTTGCAGCCTTCTTATCTGAGCTTAATCCTATATCTTCAATTGTTAAGCCTTGTCGTTTCAATCCTTCCAACACAGATGATTCGTGCTCTGCACCTTTATCCTGGAGCATAAGCATCATTGCATCATCTTGATCTTTAAAATCTAAAGCTTCAGGAGAAATAAGACTGAAATGTTCCATCCAGGAAGCAAAAGGACTTTCTAAAAACAAAATCAAATCTGAGGGAGAAAAAATTAAATTATCATTGTGCAGTTTCATATTTACCCCAAATATTTTTATAAAGTACTAAAAAATGGATACTACTATAAACATATGATAATTATTACTATTATTTAGTCTTATGAATTAGCCCCAGTACTTTTGTATTTTTCCAGCTTTTCTTATTTTCAGATGCAAAAGTGTGGCATTACTGACGCAAAAGTACGGTATTGATGATCCAAAAGTTTGGCATTACTGAGGCTTTGTTGCACAAAGATTTGAAATGCAAAGCGCCCCTAATTGAGCCAAATTTAAGGCGTAACTTGGGTAAGTGGT
>NZ_JARDAL010000061.1:0-16863 GCF_048957595.1 Acinetobacter sp. AS5
AATATTCAATAGATGAACTCAATGAGATAGCCACAATGGCATTAGGTATCTCATAGATGTGTAGATACCTATGCCTTTAAGGAGAGGGTTTGGGAGAGGTATTACGCTTTCATCTCAGCAAAAGTTTCTTTAGCCGCTTGAATCGTGTAAGCAATATCTTCATCACTATGCGCAGCAGAAATAAATCCTGCTTCAAAAGCAGATGGTGCAAGGTTTACGCCACGACTTAACATGCCATGGAAGAATTTACGGAAGGCATCGACATCGCATTTCAGCATAGAGTCGAAGCTAGTAATATCTTCCTGATCGGTAAAGTAAAGACCAAACATACCGCCCACTTGTTGGGTCTTGAATGGAATGCCTGCTTCATCAGCAGCAGTTTGTAAACCGGCGAGCAATTTTTCGAGTTGTGCGGTTAATTTTTCATAAAAACCTTCGGTACGTAAATGCTTGAACATCTCGATACCTGCACGCATTGCCAATGGGTTACCTGATAGCGTACCTGCTTGATAGACCTTACCCAATGGTGCGATACATTCCATCACTTCACGTTTACCACCGAATGCACCGACTGGTAAGCCTGCACCGATGATTTTACCTAAAGTGGTTAAATCCGGAGTAACGCCATAATGTGCTTGCGCACCACCCAAACCGACACGGAAACCGGTCATTACTTCATCAATGATAAACACTGAACCATGTTCATCACAAACATCACGAATCGCTTGCAGGAAACCGTCAATTGGTTTCACCAAGTTCATGTTGCCTGCGACTGGCTCAACAATCACGCCGGCAATTTCTGAACCGAATTTGGCAAAGCATTCTTTTAAAGTCGCGATGTCGTTATATGGAAGTGTCAGCGTATGTTTAGCAAAATCTGCTGGCACGCCTGCAGACGTCGCTTCCCCTTCTCCACTGGTCAATAAACCTGAACCGGCTTTTACCAATAATGAATCTGAGTGACCATGATAACAGCCTTCAAATTTTACAATCTTGTCACGGCCAGTATAACCACGTGCTAAACGAATCGCGGTCATGGTCGCTTCTGTACCCGAGTTGGTCATACGCACTAGTTCAATCGATGGCATGATCTCGCAAATAATATCTGCAAGCGTGGTTTCATGAACTGTGGGCGCACCAAAACTCAAACCATCGACCGCAGCATCCTGAACGGCTTTAATAATCGCCGGATGTGCATGGCCCAGAATCATCGGCCCCCATGAACCTACATAGTCCACATAACGCTTACCATCGACATCATACAGATACGCACCTTGGGCTTTTTCGATAAAGACCGGCGTCCCACCGACACCATTAAATGCGCGTACAGGTGAATTAACGCCACCCGGAATATGTTTATTAGCTTGTTTGAACAATTGTTCTTGCTTTGGAGATAAGCTCATGAAGGCACTCGACTCAAAATTAAATCAATCAAAAAATTTTATGCTGTAGCTTGAAAAAGCGCAGACCATTCATCTAAACGTTCAGGAATGGCATTCATAGGGAGTCCCAATATATCACTAATCACCGCGCAATAATCCGCACCTGACTCAATGACATCCTTGGAATTTTCAACCGTTAAACCACCAATGGCACATAAAGGTACATTCAATTTCTCTTTGGCCAGTTTTAAGGTTTCAAGACCAATATTACCCGCTTCAGGTTTACTATCAGTAGCATAAATTGCTCCAAATGCCACATAATTCGCACCATCGGCAATGGCCTGTTCAGCCAGCTCAAGTGAGTTATTACAGCTACGGCCAATCAACACGCCTTTAGGCAAACGCGCAACAGCGTCGACAATCGAACCATCATCCTGGCCTAAATGCACACCCACGCTGTATTTAACCGCCATTTCCAGATCATCATTAATCACGAAAGGTACAGCATATTCAGCACACATGGCTTTCATATACTCGATTTCGTAAATTTGATCTTCTTTCGCCACTTTTTTACGGCGATATTGCAAGACCGCAACACCACCATTGGCCATTGCACCTTCCAACTTCGCCAATAAAAGCTCTAATGGATCATCATTGGTAATTAAATATAAACCGCGCATCTTGCTCGCCACTTGCTAGGATGGCTCTATTATAGGCATAACTCGGTTTAATTGCCGCAGTCCTGCTGTTTCTGAGACCAAGCAGCAACAGATTTGCAGGTTTTTAGCGCAATTTATCAATTAAATCTTAAATATCACCATTTTCAGGGATATACGGGCTTTCAAATCTGCGTTTTAATTGCCTTATAACAATAATTATAACGTGTTAATGCTTACGCCCTCCGACAAACGCTTTTAGGATTTTGCAGATAACTTGGTGGAGAAGTTGCAAAATTCTAAGAGCGATTTTTTTTGTCTTTTTTTCGCCTGGCTCAAGCGTACTCAAATTAATTAATATTAAAAATACCCATTTTCAGGGATAGCCCAATCGGCACGAAGCGTCTTAAATAGCCTTAGACACAGAAAATAAACAGAAAAATAAATACCTGTGTTTGTAATACCCGATCCTTTCTGGTTTTGAGTCATTCGTTTGTGGGGAAACGTTTCAAAGCCAGAAAGGATCTTTTACTTTCAGCACAAATCCACATGAATTCTTCTATGAATATTTACACAATAGCATGAGCAAAATCTTGAACATTTATTGGTAGCAAACAGGCATAAAAAAAGCCCGGAGAAGGTCGCTCCAGGCTTGGAAAACTGATGTATTAATTAAAATATAATGGTTGATCAAAAAACCTAATCTGCAATACCATAATTATTAGAATAATAATTCTAGACTTGCAAGGCTTTTATCGAAATTTCATGCTTTAAGTGGGCACATTCCGATAAAAGTCATTCTGGCTTAACGGGAAATTTTATCGTATTTAAGGTCGATCAGACTGATATTACCACGCAGGACATCGGCAAACATGCGCCAGTCCGAGATAAAGCTATATACAGGCTGTTTGAAGCTGGCTGGTTTATTGCGCTCAAAGATAAAATGACCGACCCAGGCACAGGCATAGCCCGAGAGTAAACCATAGGCAAAATATCGCGGCTTGCCTTGACGAATGGCTTTGGCAAAACAGTATAAACCGATGCTACTGCCGGCCACGTGCAGACGGCGGCTAATAATATGCCGATGCTCAGTCAAATAGAAGCGATAAAATTCATGATAGTTCTTAATCGGCATCTGGGGCTGAACCATCACCTCATTCTTACTTTCTGGTTGTACTTGTACATTCATCTGTCATCATCCTGACGTTTTTTGTTTTACCTTAGCGTATATTTTAGCCAAATAACAGCCTTTTGATGCGCGCTTCAATGCATCTTGCACATCCTCGTGAAGGCCTGAATCCGATTGTTTTAGCCTAAAATGAACCGATGAAATCTAAGTTTCAAACTTCTGTTTAAGCTTTTTATGTTCCGTCAAGTCTTACATGCATTTTGATTTTGGTTACAATCTGCTGCGCACAAATCTAAAAATATAATTGCGGCTGCTGTCCGCCTTATTTCATAACCTTATTCAAGTGAAGATTCAGCGCTTAATTGCACTGAACAGATAGGATGATCATCATGGTTGAAGTTGAACTCAAGTTCCAGATTCCTGCGGCACGACGCACTGCACTGCTCAAGGCACTTGATCCGAAAAAGTCTCAACAGATCCAGCTTCAAGCCAAATATTATGATACTGCCGACCGCCAACTGGCCCGGCATGGGGTGGCACTGCGTCAGCGTCTGGAAGGTACACGTTGGGTGCAAACGCTAAAAGCGGCCGGAAAAAGCCATATCGAACGCTTTGAACATAATCATGATCTAGGGAAATTAACCGCATCTCCTGAACTGGATTTAGATATTTATAAAAAATTTCCAGAAGCCGGGGCAATTCTCAGCAATGCGCTCGGCAATCAGTTCGATCAGCTACAACTCCAGTTTGAAACCGATATTGCCCGTACGTTAAGAGTGATTGACTATGAAGATACCCAGATCGAAGTCAGCCTGGATATTGGACAGATCCGCACACAGGATGCTGAGCAAGAAGTACATGAAGTCGAGTTCGAACTAAAAAATGGTTCAATTCAACATCTGCTGGCCTTCAGTTTTGAATGGGTCAAGAAATACCAGCTCTGGCTCGATGTACGTAGTAAGGCCGAAATAGGCAATTTATTGGCCACTTCACAGCGCGTCAGTCCTGCGACCCTTAGCAAAGAATTTCAGATCAGCAAAAAAGACAGCGCCAGTGAAACCATCTGCAGTCTGATTGCACAGCAGATGCAGCATTTATTGCCGAATATCGCGGCGATTGCAGCTCAGGTTGCAGAGCAGGAACATATTGATCAGGCACGACTGGCACTGGATCACTTATATCTGACCTTGCTGCTCTTCAAAGACTGGCATCCACAGCTTTCGGACAAATGGGCACATCAACTGGCGGCCTTTAAGCAGCAATTTGAACATTTGCAACATTTACAACATATGCAAAACAGCTTGGCCGGCTTCCTGCAAAATCCCACCACGGCAGAAAACCTGAGCAAAGATATTCTGTATGCGCAGGAGAAACTCGGTAATCTGGTCAAATCTACCCAGAATGTGCATCATTATCTGGAATTACTGATGTTCAGTTTAAATGAAAATGAGCATGCCTCGCTGGACTTGAAAACTGCTGCTCAAACTACCTTGCAACAGCAATATAAAGCTTTGCAGGAACAAATGAACCAGACCGATATCACTGATTTTGAAAGTCTGGATCAATTGTCGGGCCGGATTCAGGAGCTCAAATTCAGCTTTCCGATTTTAACCACGATCTATGATGTCAAAAATTTGCAGAAATACAGCAAAGCGCTGAACGATGCTCAACTGGCAGCCAGTGAATATCAAACTTTGGCCTCTTCTGCAGTTTATATTCAGCAGACCGAGCTGGAAGCAAGTGACTGGTTTGTGCTGGGCTGGCTGACCGCCAAGCAGGAAGTCTATGCGCAGAAACTGCTTGAAGCGACCGAACAGTTCTTGGTCAGTCGTAAATTCCTGAAATAAACATATTGAAATAAATATCACAAGAAAAACTCAAAGCACGCCTTCTCTGGCGTGCTTTTTTGTTGCAGAAGCACATCACACCCCTGCCGATCTTTGGGCTATATTAATCTATAAAACCAACATCGCGGAGGAATGACCCGATGGCAGAAATAGAACTCAAATTCCAGATTCCGCCACAGTCTCGTGTGCAATTTGAACAGGACATTCAGAAACTTCAGCCGACTCGGCATCGTCTGTGTGCACGCTACTTTGATACTGAAGCGCAACACTTACAACAACATCAGATTGCCCTGCGGCAACGTCTGGAAGACCAGCAATGGATTCAAACCCTGAAAGCAGCGACTGAACAACAATTTGAACGTTTTGAACTTGAGCATGAATTAAAAAGTCCTCCGGAACATTGTGATTTTCAGTTATATCGCAAACATAAACCGGCCAAAAAAATCCTGAAACAGGCGCTCGGTGATCTGGAGACACCACTCATCCTGCAATTTGAAACAGATGTCGTACGGTATGTCCTCACAGAAAGTCATCTGGACAGCCAGATTGAAATTGCCTTTGATGTCGGAGAAATTCGACACAATGATCAAGCCATCGATATTTATGAAGTCGAATTTGAGCTTAAATCCGGCCAGCTGAGTGAATTGATTGATTTCATTCAGCCCTGGGTTCAGCGTTATGCTTTGTGGCTGGATACACGGAGCAAATCGGAACGCGGTTATGCCTTATTACATGATGAAGAGAGTCTGCCAGTTCAGCATCAGCTTCCCTTAGTGCTTGAACAGAAAGATCAGATCAGTACGATTTTACAAAAAATTGTCGCCAACTGTCTCGCTCATCTTTTCCCAAATGCGACGGCGATTGCTGCCGAAAATTATAATAGTGATCATGTGCATCAGGCACGTGTTGCGATTCGACGTTTGCGCAGTGCTTTTAAAATTTTCCAGTCCGTGACTGAACATGTACAGCCAGAATGGCCGGAACAGCTGCGGGATATTTTTCAGCAACTGGGTTCCACCCGAGATCGCGATGCCCTGGCAGAAAGCCTGATTCCACAACTGGAAAAAGCAGGTTCACCCTTACTGAAATTACCACCACACCGACAAAAACAACCAGATATCAGTGCGCTGTTTAGAAGTCCTGCTACCGTAGAATTAATGCTGCAACTGTTCAGCTTTAGCCAAGAAAAAACGGATAACAAAGTCAAGTCTTCGCATAAAATTTTGTGTAAAGGCCTGAGCAAGCTGCACCAGCAAATCTGTCAGGATGCCGAGAACTATCAAGAACTGGATATTGAATCCCGACATCGCACACGCAAACGGGTTAAACGCTTACGCTATAATGTAGAATTCTTGCAAAGCTTATTTCCTGAAAAAGAGGTTAAAGCCTATCTAAAAGCCTTAAAACCCTTGCAGGAAAGTCTCGGGCATTATAACGACCTATTTGTAGCAGACGAATTATTTAGACCTTATGTCAAACAACAGGCCAAGGCCTGGTTTGTACTGGGCTGGATAAGCGCAGAACAGCAGCGTTTGTCGAGTGAAGCAGCCGAGCGTTTACAACAGTTTGCTGAAACTACCAAGCCCTTCTGGTAAGACCGGGCTTGGTCAAATTGTGCTAGCGATATTTGCCGAATACTTTCCAGGTATTATTGTCTGCCAGAGGATCGTTATAACTGTCGCTGCGTTGCTTGCGTGGCTTATCACGTGCATCGACCAGTTCAAAATGTGGCTCAACACTCAGCACGATTCCATTGACGTAAAAACGGGTGCGCGTATATTCGCTCTGGCCATGCTGAAATACATAAGTGCGTAAATCCACAAACTCACGGTGTGCCACCAATGCTGCGGTGTCGTCACTGTCTAGCCATTGCCGCATGGCTGTGACCTGCTCGGGTTCGAACTGGCCACATTTTTCGATCAGGCTGGCGACCCCACGAAAAGTTTTGGATTCCTTGGCGCGGGTTTTATTAATGCGAATCCGGTCAACATGAAAATAAAACAGCGGCAAGTTTAAATGACTCGGCAGATGGATCGCATCCAAGATTTCATCTTCCATAAAAGGCTGAAACAGATCCTGTGCCCTTTCAATCAGCCCGAGCCACTGGCTATAGTATTCATCTACCTGTGACTGGCTGCCATAATAAATCGGCAAGCCTTCAACATTGGCTAGATTTGCCGGTGGCCAAATATTCTGGCGCAATAAGGCAATATCACTTTTTAGGCTTTGTACTGCAATCGCATCCTGCATGGCATTCACTTTTATATGCTTAGGCTATTTTTTAGATTAAGGCAAAGGTTTAGTTTCTGCAAGGCTTTGCCTATAATTAACGATTGAGATTTTAGTGTTAGGAACAAATTCATGGTTCAAAAGATTGAAGCAACCGATGTAACCGAAGAAGAAGCGTTAAATGCGGCATTCTTTGAACGTGCTGATGAATTTATTCAACAAGCCAACGAGTTTTGTCGCGTAGAAAAAGGCTCACAGGAAAAACCGAGCGATAAGCGCGGTCAAGTCAGTGCGGCGATGTTATTTGGTACTGCCCGTTTCAATACCTGGGTGGCAGCGAATAACTTTAAAGATGGGAATGAAATGCGCGATGCCAAAGATCAGGTCATGTCTTATATCTTGCAGCAATTTCAAATGATGCTGGAAGATAACTATGATGAATACTGTGAACAGTTCGAAAACTATTTACGTTTCCGTCACAATGAAGAGTTTCATGCCAACAAGCATAACCATGATCACAAGCATGATCATTGATTAAAATACGAAAAGCCCCGCGGGGCTTTTTTTATTTGCTGTCATTTATCATATTGACTTTAAAGTGATTTAAGCACTATATAAATTGAATAATAAATAAACGAAAACAAGGCATAGCATGCAGCAACTTCCCTTCCCGATCATTGACCCTCATATCCACCAATGGGATCCGTACAATACCCCACATGCGGCAGCGCTAGCGGTAAAGCTGTTCGGCAATCATCCCAAATTACTAGACAGAATGGTTCGACTGTTGAAACCCAGAGACGTCATTGAGACCATTGGCCTGACACAGCACCTGACTGCACCTTATCTGCCTGCAAATTACAAGAAAGATGCAGGACATTATGAAATAGAGCAGATTGTGCATGTTGAAGCCAGCTGGCATGACCATAAAGGTACGGGTGTGGTAAATGAAACCCGTTTTATCGCTGGGCTTCCTTTTGATCAGCACACTATCCAATTGGGTGGAATTGTCGCCACGGCGGATCCGCGGCAGAAAAATTTTAAACAGTTGATTCAATTGCATCGCGAAGCTTCTCCCAAGTTTCGGGGCATCCGTAAAATGGCTGCAGTACATCCAGATAAAGGGTTTCATGCCTGGACCGATGAACCGCATCTCTATCGCAACACAGATTTCCTGAAGGGCTTTGAAGAACTGGCCAGGCAAGATTTAAGCTTTGATGCCTGGGTGTACTCTACCCAGATTGCGGATGTTACTGCGCTGGCCAAAGCCTTTCCAAACACCCCTATTGTGCTGGATCATCTGGGTACGCCCGCAGGTTTATTTGGCAAAGTGAGCAAAGCTACAGGCAAGACCGAACAAGATCGCACCCAGATATTTGCAGACTGGAAAGATCAGTTGGCAGAACTGGCCGAATGCAAAAATGTATCGACCAAAATGTCTGGTCTGTTTATGCCAGTCTTGGGACATGATTTTCACACGCAGAAACGGCTGGCAAGTAAACAGGAATTAGTGGAACGTGCCGCACCCGTGATCCAGCATACTTTAGACTGTTTTGGTTCTGGGCGCGTGATGTTTGCATCCAACTTTCCAATGGACAGTGTCAGTAGCTCACTCACCAACATTATTGATGCTTTTAGCGATATTGTGCAGGACTACAATGAAAATGCGTTAAAGCCGATTTTTTATGAAAATGCTAAACGTTTTTATCGACTTTGAGTAGATGAGGACATGCTAAGTTGGATAACAGATTCCAGTCTAAATACGCCTTCAGGCAAAGGACTTTGTATTTTACTCACTATTATTTCAAGCTGGATAACGTCTTATTATTATCAAGTGGCGATCCATCATCCTTTTGATCGAGATATTGCCTTCTATTCAGCTTTGAGTGGCTGTGGAATATTGATTTTTCTTCTTATTGCATCTGATTGGAGTCTGCCCCTATCTATCCTTGCAGGCATAATCGGAGGGATTGTTTTTAGCTATAGAGCAACCTAGAACATAAAGCTCAAGTAAATAAAAAAAATCCCCTCACTTGAGGGGATTTTTTATCAACACTATGATGTTTTCACTTGCTTACCATACTGATCGGCCATCACTTCAACCAGCTGATCCGGCTTGATGTATTTTTTGATCATGGCATCAATATCGGCTTTGCTCAGTTGAGCAATCGCCTGATCACGTTTTTCCCGGTAAACCAGATTACGGTCTTTTTCCAGCTGTGGAATCAACATAGTGTGAATACGGCGATCATCTTCGAGTGCAGTTAAACGCTGTTTCAAGATACTGGCTTTTGCCGCTTCGACTTCCTGTTCAGTCACGCCACGTGTCAGCAGTTCATTCAGTACCTTATGCACTGCCTGAGAAACCTGTGCGGATTTTCCAGCCGTATAATTGGCACTAATCATCATGGCGCCCACATCTGCCCATTCATCGAGTTGCACATCTGCACTAAAACCATAGACTAGTGCATTTTTCTCGCGTAGCTCTTGTGCCAGTCGTGACGATAACTGTGAATCACCCAGAATATATCGAAATACCTGTAATGCAGGTGCATCGGCATGATCTGCGCCGACCGGCATGCTCATGAATGCCTCATAACTCCCGAATTCACGCTGCTCAGACAACGCATGAATTTTCTGGGCTGGATAGCTTCGATATTCCGATTTCAGACGCTCATAAGGCTGTGTAGCTTTCCAGTCTGAGAAACTGTTTTTCAGCGTTTTTTGCATCGATTTTGGATTAAACTCACCTGTGACCGCGATTTGTGCATGCTGGGTTTTTAAAAACTGCTGATACAGTGCCATAACCTGTTCGCGAGTCGCTTTCTGATACTGTTTTTTGGCCAGTTCAGGCTCGAAATGGAAACGCAGATCGCCAGGCTGATAGATCTCGATCGTTCGGGCCATCGTCAAGCTCGACACCGTATCTGGTTCAGTATAAGGACGATCCAGACTGGATAAAGTCTGTCCCTTGATTAAATCAAACTGACTTTGTTCAAATGCCGGCGTTTTCAGCACATCAACCACATACTGAAAAAACTCTTCAAACTTTTCTTTTTTGGCGCTGATCTGCAAGGTCAGGCCATTGCCGGATGCACCGGCAGTTGCCGAACCGCCTACTTCAATAATTTTATCGGCAATCTGCTGCAAGCTTTGAGTTTCCGAAGAGCGCAACATTAAATAAGCCGTCAGGTCCAGAATCTCGCCTTTATTCATCAGGCTTTGAGCGGTACCAAAATCCAATGAAATTGTGGCATAGACCTTGTCATCGCGGGTAGTCGTCGGAAACAGCGCGTATTTAATGCCATTTTTCAACTTGCCACGCTGAATCTGTTTGTCTTTACTGTACAAATACTGTTTGGATTCCTGGACATATTGCTTTACTTCAGCCTGATAGACACTGACATCTTTCATTGGCTCTTCTGCTTCAGCCTGCTGATCCAGAGTTTTTGCCGGTGCTTCTGTCTGTGCCAGTTCCTGCGCTTTCTTCTGATCTTCCGGGGTAGGTAAAATATTGCCAGAAATACGGTATTCAGGTTTTAAAAAACTCTTATAGACCTGATTGACCTGATTCACACTCAGGCTTTGAATTGCATTCAGATCTTTAAAATACTGGCTCCAGTCACCTGAATACGCCACTGCATAATCGCTTAAACGTGAACCCAAAGCAGTCGCACTGTTTTTAATATTGTCGGCCTGATTTCGGGTCAGATTTTTAGCCCGGTTTAATTCTGCTTCGGTAAATGGCTGACTCTGTTCTACGCCTTGAATCAGTCCCTGCTCTATCGCTTGTGCCTGATGATTCGGAGCATAGATTGCTCCCATAAACACCAGATTAAAGTCTTTATCCAGCCAGGTACTGGATTGCACCGCTGTTGACTTCCCAGTTTCCACCATATTCTGATAGAGATGTCCACTTGGCTGCAAAGTATAGAGCGTTGGCGAAACAGCCAAAGCCGTTTTAATGCTTTCTTCGGATTGATTCAAATAAAGATTAAACTTGGCCAGATCACTGCCTTTCTTTACTGTAAATTCACGCTGTTTGATTTGCTCTGGTTTAAGCGCTGGGACTTTCACTTGCGCTGGTACATTTCGGGATTGAATCGGACTGAAATGCGTATCCAGCTGTTTTAAGACTTCGGCCTTATCAAATTTGCCCGAAATGACCACAAAGGCATTATTCGGTGCATACCATTGACGGTAAAAATGGTTTAGTTCCTGCATATTGATTGATTGCAGCTCATTTAGGTCACCAATCGGCAAACGGCCTAAATACTGATTGCCATAAGCAGATTTAAACACCTGATCGATCAATACTGAAAATGGCTGATCCAGACGAATTTCACGCTCGCGTTTTACAATATCAATTTCAGTCGGTACATATTTTTCCTGAAGCACCAGCTTGTCCATGCGTTCGGCTTCGAGAAAAATGACTTCACTCAGCGCAGTTTTTTCAGGACGGATCACATTAGTATATTTGGTTGAGTAATAGTCGGTACTGGCATTGGTCATCAAGGTATATTGATCCAGTCGACGCTGGAATTCATCCCCTTTGACATTTTCTGTGCCTTTAAAGGCCAAATGTTCCAGCAGATGCGCCAGACCGCCCTTGCCTTGAGGATCATTCAGGGAGCCGGTCAGATAGACCGTATTCATAAAAACTTTATTTTCTTTATCATTCGGTGCCAGGATAATGCGCAGTCCATTATCCAGTCGGTATTCTTCAACATTTTGTTCCGTTTTCACCAAAACAGGTTGTGCAAAACTCAGTGCACTACAGCCAGACAATACAATCGCCAGACTTAAATTTTTATAACGTAGCAACATTCTTCATCCAAATTATAAATATAAATTTTTATTCGCGCCCTTCTTAGAGAATGATTCTTTTTCTGAATAATCTATTCCAAGCCGGACCATCAAAATAACATGCCGCCTCACCTGACGACATGTAGTTCTATGTAATTAAAAAATTAAAGATAAATTTCGGCTTGCATATATAATTTTCCATAACCGGAAATTTCAATTCGATCCTGATCTTGCAAGGCACAATATAGCACCCCACCACGCGCTGATGCCTGATAGGCGACCAGTTCATTTTTACCCAGTTTTTCGGCCCACAGCGGTGCAATTCCGGTGTGAATTGAACCTGTTACCGGATCTTCATTGATTCCATTACTCGGTGCAAAATAACGTGAAATACAATCGTATTGGGTATCTTGTGAAGTGATCGCAACGTCTAAATAGGTATTCTGAGCAGTAATGGCTGTACGCTTGCCATTCAACTGTTTTAACAGTTCAAAATCAGGCATTTCATCCAGCACATCCTGTACCGATTCATATTCAACAATATAGCCCTGCGCGTTCAGATAAACCTGTTTAAACGGTTTGCTCAAGGCCTGTCTTAAAGCTTCAGGATATTCAGCAACTGGCTCTGCACGACGAACTGGAAAGTTCATTCTGATCTTGCCATCTGCATCCTGATTGACTACAAAAATGCCTAAGTCTTTTACATGAAAATGAATCGTTTTCCCCGTATCAAATTGATTGAATAGTACAAAGCTGCTGGCCAATGTCGCATGACCACAAAAATCCACTTCCTTGGTTGGCGTAAACCAGCGGATGGCATAATTATCGCTATCGATGACTTTAACAAAAGCCGTTTCGGACAGATTATTTTCCAAGGCGATATTTTGCATCAGACCATCTTCGAGCCATTCATCCAGCACAATCACGGCTGCAGGATTGCCTTTAAACAGTTCCGTGGTAAACGCATCGACCTGGTACATTTTCATTTTTTGAATTCCTGAATATAACGATCTCTAGTTTAAAAGCTTTTTTGCAAGAATGAACTTGAATATGTTAATGATCTCATTAATCTGGCCTAGTAAATAAATAGAGCAAATGGTGCTGCATGACAAACTCCCATATTCAAAGCGTTCCCTTAGAAAAAGCTTATCGTCTGATTACCCATGGCCCTACTGTACTGGTATCTGCTCAAGATCAGCAGGATACAGATGTTATGGCAGCAGCCTGGGCATGCGCATTGGAATTCAGCCCCGCAAAAGTGACTGTGGTTCTGGATAAAAGCACCAAAACCCGAAATATTATTGAAAATTCAGGTTATTTCGCGCTGCAAATTCCAACATTGAAACAACTGAATATGGTCTATCGTCTGGGTACGCAGAGCCTGCATGATGTGCCGGACAAACTGGCACAATCCGGAGTAGAACTATTTCATTTTCCTGATGCTGATATTCCTGTAGTACAAGGCTGTGCGGCCTGGATACTCTGCGAGCTGATTCCTGAGCCGCATAACCAGCAAATGCATGACCTGTTTATAGGCAAGGTGATTGCAGCCTATGCCGATGATCGGGTCTTCCGCGACGGCCACTGGCATTATCATGAGGTGGATGAAGAATGGAAAAGTATTCATCATATAGCCGGTGGTCATTTTTATACCATTGGTAATGCTGTGAGCATTGATGATCCAGAATCATAAATTTTTCAAATTTGGAATAAATGAAAATAATTGCGGATGAATAGATGATATCTGCAAGCCCCAGAGCATCCGAAATTATGCTACTTTATCCTTAATCTTCATTTGGTCTGATGCGCTATGATGCCTTTTAAAATTCACTGTATTGATGTCCAGAATTCACTGCAAAATTATATCTGGTTGCTTGAACATACCGCGTCGCATCAGGTGGCTGTGATTGATCCAATCGAAGCAGAATTGGTACAAGACTATTGTGCCGAACACGGTTTAACTGTAAGTCAAATCTGGCTGACTCACTGGCATAAAGATCATATTGGCGGTGTGCCGGAACTGATCCAAGGACAAAATCTGCCTGTGTATGGCCCACGGGCAGAACTAAGCAAAATTCCGTTTATCACCCATCCGCTTGAGCATGAAGAACAGTTTAATTTTCATGGAATAGATATCCAGGTGATTGCTGTACCCGGGCATACACTCGGCCATATTGTTTATTTTATTGATGCGATTGATGTGCTGTTCTGCGGCGATACCTTATTTGCCATGGGTTGTGGCCGGGTTTTTGAAGGCACCTATTCACAGATGTATCATTCACTGTCCCGTCTGGCTGCCTTGCCACCGCGCACCCAAGTCTATTGCACCCATGAATACACATTATCGAATGCACAGTTTGCCAAACACGTTGAACCGGACAATTCGGCAATTCTGGAACGCTTCGAACATATTGAGCGTTTGCGTATACTAGGCCAGTGCACGCTGCCAAGTAGTATTGAAGATGAATTGCAAACCAATCCTTTTCTGCGCGCAGAAAGCGTGGAAGAATTCCAGCGTTTAAGAACCCTGAAAGATCAGTTTTAAACCGGATTCAAAGCTGAAGATCAATGCTTCAGCCGACTTACTTATTTGTCATTTGCGATGCATAGAATGTTATTGAAAGGCACGTACAAATTTTGCACAAATTGGAATAAGTTGAATCTCCATCTAAAAAATGTCTTTCTGTGCCATTTTTGCTTTCTTATAATTAATCAAGTCCTCTATTTTTTTAGAAACCAATTTCAGTTCCAACACATGAAATAATGACTTATAAATAACAGGATGATATTGATTTAAATTAGAGAAATTCGTGGAACATTGCTTAAATAATCAGCATGGAACCTAACAAGTGAATAAAAAAGCCCAATTTACTTGAATTGGGCTTTCACTTATACGCTAAACATATAATTTGTATAAAATAAAAAATAGCTGTTAGTTCGTATAACGCGTATTATGTTAATTTTAGAAAATCGTAATAGGATAATAAAAATCTATATTGTTTTAAGAAAACTCTCTTATGATTAAATCTCTATAGTTCTTTTAATATTTGCTATGTATCAAAGAATCAAGCAATGGGCTAAATCAATTAAAAAAGACATCTTGGTTGTTTGGCTTATTGCAAAAGACAAGCGAACGCCCAATTCTATAAAGTTTTTAGCTTTAATTATTGCTGCCTATGCCTTCTCACCAATTGATTTAATTCCAGATTTTATTCCCGTACTTGGGTATTTAGACGATATTATTGTTGTACCTTTAGGTATTTTATTAGTTATCAAGCTTACCCCACAAAACATTATAGATGATTGTAGAATTCTTGGAGAAACCTTAGTTGAAAGGCCTATAAACCGTTGGGCAGCAGGAATTATTATCCTGGTATGGCTTGTAATATTGGGATATTTAACCATGTACTTCATGAACGATTCACTGTCTATACTGTCTATTTTTAACAAGTGAGATTTAGATACCCTCTCTCATTTGCACCCATTTAATATAATGGGCATTATTCAAAATTAAACTGTAAACCAAAATAGAAATAAAATGTCTGCTTTCAGAGCATGACATTAGTTCTGTCGTTCAACTTTAAAAGTGACATTGGCCATGTCGATCCCGAATGATGATATGTAGGATAGCAGTAACTAGTTTCTTGGATTCTATTCACTAAAACTGGCAACGTATGTATCGCATGAAGCAATGTTAAAGAATCTGGTTACTTTGTGCATAAGTATCCAGTTCACCTTGAGTCACGACACGCACCGCCTGCATTTCATCAATACGTACCAGTAGCAAGCCACCTAAAGCAGGCTGATAACGACGGGCACTGCCGAAAGGCGTATAGGCCACTTTCGACTGAATACTAAAGCTCAACCAGTCTTCATGTCCCAACATCACAGCAACCGGATCAAGTCCCTGCTGCTGCATTAATTCAATTTGCTGATTCACATAGTCTTCAATGGTTAATTCAGTCATGGTGCGGGTATTCAGTTTGAGAATTACATTTCAGACAGTATAAAGCATGCAAATCGAGCTGAAGATCAGAAAACCAGCAGCCGGTATTCTTTTAATAAATAAGTCGATTGGATTTTAATTTTCTCATTCTAGATCTGAAATTTTCTATTTCATACGATTGATAAAATTAGGAAATAACCTGTTTCCCTAATAAGCTATTGAATTAGAAAATTAATTATCCAAATTTATAGCTTATAAAAGCTTAATATTTAGTTACAACCTATTCAATATGATAAAAATCATTTACTTAACGTTTAAATTGATTTTTTCTTAATCAACCGATGTTCACTATATACACAAATTCATTTAAATTAATTTAAATAAAGGCATTTGCCCTTTAAAAGATAATTTTTCACCCTTATTTAAGATTTAACAATGATGAAGGAGTGATCTCGTGAAAAAAGTGGTTAAAGCGAAAAATTTGATTGCATTTCGACTATGGTTAGAAAAATTAGGATATTCGGTACGCACCCTGGCGGATGATCGTGGTTTCAGTTTCAGTTTCAAGAAAGAATATGGCCTGGTAACCTGTGATCTGGCAGGTAATGCCTTGGCACTACAACTAGGCGAGGAATTTGAAGATCATTTAAAAGCCTGATTGCTTCTTTAAGAACAGAAAAATAAATTAATCTTTCCACTGATTTAACAGCGCTATTCTCCAGTTATTCAGCCCATTTCGATGGGCTTTTCTTTGTTCAGTAAATTTTAGGCAATAAAAAAGCAAGGCATCTGCCTTGCTTTAATATGATGGTGGGGACGGAGAGACTCGAACTCTCACACCTCGCGGCGCTGGAACCTAAATCCAGTG
>NZ_JARDAL010000062.1:0-16605 GCF_048957595.1 Acinetobacter sp. AS5
AAAGTGTTTGTTTGCACTCATATTTTAACGATTTGGACTCAGGTTTTTTATTTAAATCAAACTATGGGACAGCAGTGGGAATTCCCCTCCTTTTAGGAGGGGTTAGGGGAGGTAAATATTCTAAAAAATTTAAAAACTATTCCGGCATATTCAGCCAGTGCGGACCTAAGGGTAATTCAGGTAATTCAAACTGCGCCGGATAATCAGCATGAATAAAATACAAACCATCTGCTGGCGCAGTCACACCAGCAGCTTTACGGTCTTCTGCCGCGAAAATATTATCAATATGATCGGCAGCATACATGCCCTGACCAATTTCCAATAAACATCCCATGATATTGCGCACCATATGGTGCAGAAAGCCATCGGCCTGAATATCCAGTACCAGATACTGACCATGCTGAATCAAGCGGCAATGGCTGACATGACGAACGGGCTGATTGGACTGACAGGCTGCGGCGCGGAAGCTTTCAAAGTTATGCGTGCCTTCAAACTTTTTCGCGGCGTATATCATCTGTTCAACATCAAGCGGTGCATAGACATGGGTGACCTGTTTATGCAGCAATGCCGGGCGCACAGGGTGGTTATAGACCACATATCGGTAGCGGCGCGCCTGTGCCTTAAAACGGGCATGGAAGCTGTGATCCATTTCTTTGATCCACTGAATCGAGATGTCTTTAGGGAGTTGGCTATTGCAGCCCATTAGCCAGCCACGTTCAGAACGCACGGCATCCGTATCAAAATGCGCCACCATATTGGTCGCATGTACCCCGGCATCCGTGCGGCCGGCACCATGCAGGCTAATCGGTTGATCGGCAACTTTGCTCAGGACCTTTTCAATGGTTTCCTGTACGCTTGCAACTCCCGGCTGTTGAGTCTGCCATCCCCGATAATGCATCCCACAAAACTCAATTCCCACCGCAAAACGCTGCATAATGACCTCAAAACCTTATTGATCGTACCAATGACGATGCCATTGCTCTACAGTGTCGTATTGTAAATACATTTTCAGGGCTTTTGCATACAGATCCGCATGTCCATAACTTTCATTCAGCAAAATTTTGCAGTGATTCACCCATTCGGCAATGGCATAGCGCTGATCCGTCGCACCAAAAGGCACTTGGGTGGTTAAGACGCAAATACAGCCCTGCTCATAGAGTTGATCAATGAGCGCAATCATGGCGTCATTGACCGCCAGGTTGCCAGTGCCAAAACCTTGCAGAAATAAAAAATGCGGTGGTCGAGCCAAGAGGTTGTTCAGGTTATTCAGCTGCTGGGTCAGATCAACCGGCTGCATCATGATGCTCATACAGTTGAATTTAGCCGCTTTCACAATATCTTTAGCTTCGATCTGATAACACGCTTGACTGGTTTGGATTGCGATATTGGCTTCAAGACCTGCAAAGGCATTTAACTCGGTAGTATGCTGTTTCAGTGCAGTTTGCGCATGTAGCAGCTGATGATGGAATGCCAGATAGACTCCAGCGCTACATTCGCTGATGGAATCTAGTGCAAATTTCAGGTTATCCAGGGCATCACTAAATTCACGCTGTTCATTGCCTTGAGCATTCAGCAACGGATATTGGCTACCGGTCAGCACCACATGCGCCGAGTTTCCAATAAAATGTGCCAGTACTGCACTGGCATAACTCAGCGTATCTGTACCGTGAATAATCACAAAATGCTGGATTTGCCGCGATTGCAATTGCTGAATAAACTGTACCAGTTGCAACCAGTCGGTTGCTGTGCAGGCACTACTGTCCTTAATGGCGGGTGCATGGTGGCATTCTACAAAATACTGCTCTGCAAGTATCTGTTCGAGCTTTGGAATAAATAAATCAGCAGGCATCGGTGCGAGAGGATCCCCCACGCAGCCGAATGTGCCGCCCATATAAATTAATGCAATATTTTTTATCATAAAAAAAGCAGCCAATTATTGACTGCTTTAGTGTAAATCGAAATGCATCAAGATGCGATTTGATTCAGTAATTGCTCGGCGCGTTGTTGTTGCTCAGGAGTATATTCAGCTTCTCGCTCCGCAATGACTTCACGGGCAGCGGCATAGGCACCGAGTTGAATATATTGCTGCGCAAGATCCAGGTCGAGACCTGCTTCATTAACATCCAGTAATTCCGGGAAAGATTGCACCAGCGGATCATGCTGATCTATCGTTGCCTGAGCTGGTGTAGCAGGAAGATCGAAACTCATCGCTGTCGCAGCAGGCGCTTCTGGCGTGGTTTCTAAATGATCTAATTTGAAATCCATGCCTGATAGATTGGTTTGTGACGCTGGTTCTGCCACAGGTGCTGCAGCTGTCAAGCTAGACAGGTCAAACTCAGTCGCTGGCACTGCAGTTTTCTCAGCTGCTGGTACTGGCGTGTCAAGCGAGAAAGAAAAATCTAGAGGTTTGATTTCTTCAGTGGCAGCAGCTGTTTGTGGATGGTTACTTTCTAACTTGAGATCAAAGTCAGCAATTTCATTGCCGCTTATTTTCTTTTCAAAATTTGGCTCTAGAGTGTCACGAGCTGCAGAGGGTGAAACTTCAGTTGTAGTGGTCTCTACTTTAAAAGAATCGAAGTCAAATTGAATTTCATTACTGTTTTTAGCTGGTGTTTCAGTCGGTTCAGCCTGAGGAATACTAGGTGCGGTATTAAAATCTAAACTCTTATTCTCGACAGGCTCAGTCTTCGTTGTGACTGGTGCAGCAGGTGCAGAACTAGGCGTAAAGTTAAACTCAAGAGGTGATGGTTCTTCTTTCGCTGGAGCGATTTCCTGTTGTAATTGCTCGAATGCCAATTCCGTTTTAGTATCCGCAGGCAGCGTAGCTTGATTTAAGGCATCAAAGGCGGTGTTATTGGATACGGGCGTGGCAGGTGTAGCAGTCTGAGTCGATTCTGTAGCTTTTGTTTTTTCGTAAGCCGTTCTCTTTTCTTCAGCTGGGCTGAGTACATCGTCAATGTTGAGTGCACGAATATGATTAATGAGTTGCGTAATCGCAAAATCATCTTTCTGCAAGATATGAATATCTAACAGCAACAGATAAAGTTCGTGTTGGGAATTGTCACGATTCAGCGCCTGATTAATCTGCGCTTCGGCGGCAAAAAAATTACGTTCCTGAATTAGGCCTTCAATTTTCTTGCGTGTTTCTGCCGATAATGGTGTTGCTGATTTTTTTGTGACCCCGACTGGCTCCACTACTTTGGTTCTTTGTGGAGCAGCTTTTGAAGCAGAGCCAGGTTTTTTCGCTTTTACCGTTTTAGTTTTTGCTTTATCTGATTCTTGAGCATCTTGTCGTTTTTTAAAGACAATTAATACGATGATCAATATCACTAATGGAATCACATAAATCAGCATGTTTTACCCCTTGGGGATAGAGTAGTTTAAGTTCGCCTATCCCAATAAATCGTCATGTGTAACTTTTTAATTAATTGGCTTCTTATCTGCTTGTTGGGCTTTGAGCTGTTGTTGTAGCTGGGCCAGACGCGCATTTAATAACTGAATTCTGTGATCCTTCTGATTGAGTGCCAATTCTAATTCAGTTACGTTTCTCTGTAATTTAACGGTTTTTTCTCGGGCTGTCATAACTTTTAATGACAATTCCTTTGATGTTTGATTGCGTTCTGTGTTCTGGTTTGCAGAAACTTGCCCGGAATCGCGCTGGTTCTCAGCCACTAGGCTCATTTCTGCCTGATTCAGGCGGTATTTAGTCTTGCCAGTAGGCTTAGACGGTAGCTCGGTTTGCTTTGCCGCAGTGACTTTAATAGGCGCAGGTGTAGGATGAGTCGTATTTAAGTTCAATGCAGCACCTTTACGTAGACGATTGGCATTTCCTCCAATAAAAGCATGCTCATTGTCTTTTTTAATTTGTTGCATGACTTCATTGACCGGGCGCTGCTGCTGTTGAGCAATTCGTGAGGCAATTCCCCACAGTGACTCATTGGATTGAACTACATAAGTAGGTTGAGTCTGATTCGGAGTTGCTTTGACTGGTGAAGCTTTTGTAGTAACTGGAGCTGGAGTTTTCACCGGATTAGTTGATCCAGTTGATTTTCTGGCTTGTTCCTCAGCAAATTTTTTCACCAATGGATCACTGGAAGCAGTTTGATGATCAGAATGGGACTCTACAGCTTTCTGCATATTTGCTTTATTTGGTGCTGATGCACTTTGATTTGCTGGTATCGTACTGGTTGGTTTGTTTGTAGTCGAGGCTGCTGCAGGAGCCGGCGATGCAAGAGTTGCTTGTGAGGTCCTTACTGAATCTGAAAGCGCCGCTGCAGTTTTAACTGGGGCTTGAGTATCGGGTGGAGTTACAGCCTCGCTTTTCAATACAGGCGCAATCGCTTGAGCCTGAATCGCTGGACTTGATGTCATTACAGCTGGTGCAAATGCAGTTTTAGGAATGGAAGTGTTCGATAATGCAGGTGGTGCTGTGCGTTGCAAAGCCAACGGCTTTTCTAAAACCGGTGGCTTATTTAAGGCTGTGGAAGCTGCTGTACTGTAATGGCTACTTACGGGTAAGTTGAGTGCAATATCTTTTTCACTGACGACGACAACTGGTGCAAGCGGGCGTTCATTCTGTTTGAGGCTGGCTTTTAATAAATCGGTTTTAGCTTGTAAGGGCGTACGGATATGTTGCAGACGTGCAGCACTGCCTTCCTTGATTTTGACAATAATATTCAGCTCGCGCTCTGTCATGGGTCGAGAAGAGGTAATGGTAATAACCCCAGTGCCATTATTGCTGCGCCGAGTAAAAAAGTTCAAATGACCGGGTGGCTGATGCGATGCACCCATCGAGATTAAATCTTCAGGTGAAGCCAGACTGACTTCAATCGGCAAATTGATATCAGACTGCCGAAAAGTCATTTCTGCGTAAAGTAACTCCCCAGGGGCAGACTGAATCTGAACCGGATCTACATTAATCGCATAAATGTTTTGTGAAGCGACAATGGCTAAAATGGCAAGCTTTAATTTGTTATATACAGTCATCTTAATCGTGAGCTCAGTCATTATCGCATAGCGAAAATTATAGATTAACGGGATGTTTGTTTTTTGTAAAATACTTACGCAATAGTTACATAAAAAAGCCGATCAATAAAGATCGGCTTTTGGCTTTATATCCACAGGATATTAGGCATTTTTATAATCAATCAAAATACGTAGCATACGGCGTAACGGCTCAGCGGCACCCCAAAGCAACTGGTCACCTACAGTGAACGCACCCAGATATTCTTTACCCATATTCAGCTTGCGCAGACGGCCGACTGGAACGCTTAAAGTACCTGTTACAGCAACAGGCGTCAGATCAGTCATGGATGCTTCACGAGTATTTGGAACCACTTTAGACCAGTCATTGGCACGTGCAATGATGTCTTCGATTTCATCCAAAGGTACATCTTTTTTCAATTTCAGGGTTAATGCCTGAGAGTGACAACGCATGGCACCAATACGCACGCAGTGACCATCAATTGGCACGATCTGCTGGTTGCCCAGAATCTTGTTGGTTTCAACCTGACCTTTCCATTCTTCTTTCGACTGGCCGCTTTCCAGTTGCTTGTCGATATAAGGAATGAGTGAACCAGCCAAAGGAACGCCAAAGTTTGCAGACGGGAAGCCTTCACCACGTTGTAATTCAGCAATTCTAGAGTCGATATCCAGAATTGGAGAACGCGGATCATCTAGCAACTCTTTGGTATTGTTATATAAATAACCCATACCATTGATCAGTTCACGCATGTTTTGCGCGCCTGCACCTGAAGCGGCCTGATAGGTCATTGACGTTGCCCATTCCACCAGATTGTTCTGGAACAGACCGCCCAAGCCCATCAGCATCAAGGAAACTGTACAGTTACCACCGACAAAAGTCTTGGTGCCTTTAACCAAACCATCTTTGATCACATGCATGTTGACCGGATCAAGTACGATGATGGCTTCATCATCCATACGTAAGGTTGATGCTGCATCAATCCAGTAACCGTTCCAGCCTTCAGCTTTCAATTTCGGGAAAACTTCAGAGGTATAGTCGCCACCTTGACAGGTAATAATGACATCCATTTGCTTCAGACTGTTAATGTCTGATGCATCCATAAGTGCTGGGGCGGTCTTACCGCCAAATGCCGGCGCTTCACCGCCTGCATTACTGGTAGAGAAATAGAATGGCTCAAAATGAGCAAAATCATTCTCTTCAACCATACGTTGCATAAGGACGGAACCGACCATCCCGCGCCAACCGACCAGACCTACTTTCATGTCACTTTGCCTCGGTGCGTTAAAAAATCAAAAGGGATTCGAGTGTACCAAAAAGGGACCCAACTGCAAGAGCTACACAATCAAAACATCAATATTCTTGAGAGAAATATCTGCTTTATGATACATACAAAATTGATAACGTCATTTTTCTTTTAGAAAAAATAATAACTTAATTAAGAGCGCAGTTTATGATATGGGTTATCCAAATTCTGGCAATCATTGTCATTTGGTTAAGTTTCTGGTCACTGATACCACGCGATGAATGGTGGATTCGGGGTGCGGATTTTCCACGATTACAAATTCTGGTATTGGGCTTTATCGCCTTTATTCTTTTTCTCCTGGTTGATCATCCCTGGAACTGGTTGAATCAGCTGCTTTTTATCGGTCTGATGGCAGCTTTGGCCTATCAGTTGAAAATGGTATTGCCCTATACCTTTATCTGGAAAAAACAGGTCAAGCAGGTCAAGCATGATCAGCTGGATCCGCAACGTCAGATTTCCCTGGTCGTTTCCAATGTACTTACTACCAATACCAAATATCATTTACTGATCGAGCAGATCCAGATTCATCAGCCAGATCTGGTTTTGACTCTGGAAACCGATCAAAACTGGCAAAATGCACTCTCGGTGATTGAAGCTGATTATCCTTATCGCGTGCCTGTGCCTTTGGATAATCTGTATGGCATGCATCTTTATAGCAAGCTTGAACTCAGTGAAACCGAGGTTAAATTTATTCTGAGTGATGAAATTCCCTCAATTCATACCACGGTGATCTTACGCTCAGGACAACCGGTACAGCTCTACTGTCTGCATCCCAAACCGCCCAGCCCGACCGAGGCCAAAGATTCCACCTTACGTGATGCTGAACTGCTGATTGTTGGTGATCAGATTAAAGATCTGGATGAAAGCTGCATCGTGATGGGTGATCTGAATGACGTGGCCTGGTCACGTACCACACGCCTGTTTCAACGCATTAGTGGGCTGCTGGATCCGCGGGTAGGGCGTCATTATGTGAATACTTTTCACGCAGATTATCCTTTTTTTCGCTGGTCGCTTGATCACGTCTTTCACAGTACCGATTTTGCCTTGGTACACATGGAGCGTTTACCGCATGTGGGTTCTGACCATTTTCCGGTCTTTCTGGTTTTGCAAACCGGTCGGATATTCGAGCATATTCAGGAAGAATTAGAACAAACTGATGAAGATGAGCAGGAAGCACAAAAAGCTATTGAAGAAGGTATTCAGAAAGCAGAGAAAGAGGAAAAAATAGTCACTGATGAAGTTGCTCTGACATATAAAGAAGGGGGCAAAATCTCTTAGCTTTTTAGAAGAAAAGTGTACGATATTGCTTACAACAGTTTCCGCTTCTTGCGAATGGGCAGAGGTTGGGAATCTGGGTATTCTAGGTTTATCAGCACAGGGAGTCGAGAAAGGATATTCTCATAAGGAAGACGAAGCTGAATGAAGACATCATGGATATGATGCTGAAAGGGAAATCAAAAAAAAGCAGAACGAATTATAATATGTGAAAGCACAACCTCATTAACCCGAGTTTTACAGGATGTAGAGCTCGGGTTAAATTATTTCCAATGCTTATTTTTCTAATTTGTTGATAATTAAAATTATTTATTTAAGGCTATATTTTGAGAGTGCAGAAAGGAAATTGTCATTGTCAGTAATGATTCGGTCAATCAATCGGAAGTACTTCAGCTCTATCGTATGAATCTAATGGTCTGCCGCTGAGAAACCACAACTTTTACTCCAAGCGTTACAACACTCGCATCGTCTGGTCACTGCACGGATAAATGGCCGGCTAGTTGGACTGGCAAATGCGATTTCAGATAATTATCTGGTGGTGTATTTCCCGCATTTTTTGGTTGATCCCAAGTTGCAACGACAGGGCATTGGTCGTCTGATCATGCAAAACATGCTGCAATATTATTCAGGATTTCATCAGCAGATTTTAGTGGCCGATCAGCAGGCGACAGGTTTTTATCAAGCCTTAGGCTTCACGTGTGCGGGAAAAACGGAAGCCATGTGGATTTATCAGGGAACGGATCATTAAAATGATTTTAAGCTAGAGCCCTTCAAATCCCGTGATCAAATAGATTTAGTAAATTGATTTATAGCCTTCAGGACGAGTCTTAAAACGGCGGTGGAACCACATATATTGGGTCGGTGCGATGCGCAACTGCTGCTCAATCACCCGGTTCACGCGAGTGGCATCTTCAACTTCATTCTCACTAGGGAAGTTTTCCAGTGCCGGTTCAATGAGCACATGGTAGCGCGGATTGTTAATATCGCCATGACGGTAGAAATATAAAGGAATTGCAGCCGCTTTGGTCATTTTCAGTAAACGGCGATGTGCGGTTACAGTCGCCGCAGGCACGCCAAAAAAAGGTGCCATCACGCCTTGTTTTAAACCATAATCCTGATCCGGACTGTACCAGATCGCATGGCCATTTTTCAGGTTACGTACCAGACCGCGCATATCATCATGGTCAATCTGATTGGCATAAATTGTGGCGCGACAACGGTAAATCAGCATGTCCAAAAGTGGATTATTCTGCGGACGATAGACCACATCCGGTTCAAAATATTGTGCGCAAAGATAACCACCCGCATCGAGCAAAGTTGAATGCGTGCCTAATAACAGCATGCCTTGGCCTGCGGCTTGTGCCTTCTGAATATGTTCCAAGCCTTCAATACTGACGCGGCCCTGAAACCATTTCGGACTGTACCAGGCATTCAGCGTCTCAAACACCCCCAGCATTTGATCGATAAATACCTGACGGGCATTGTCCTGTACCTGCTTTTCAGACCATTCGGGAAAGCAGACTTCCAGATTACGCAGCGTGGTTTCACGGCGTGATTTCAAGTATTTAAAAGAAAGGTGGCCCAGCAGGGACGCCAGACGATGCTGAATGGCCCAAGGTAAGATCGCCAGAATCATCAGGAAAATAATGCCCAGCCATTTGCCCCAGTATTGAGGTAACAGGAATGACCATTGAAATTCACCGGGTTGATATGCAGGCTGAGTACTCATAAAACAATATAGGGCCAAAAGATTAAGTGCAGTCTAACAGAGAAGATTATTGAAATAAAAAAGCATCTGTACGAATACAGATGCTTTAGTAAAAGCTCGGGGAATATTTAGCCGTTACTTAGGTTGTCCAGTTCTTCCCAACGCTCTAATTTTTCCAGTAACAGCTCATCAATTTCGGATAAGCGTTTAGACAGTTTCAGTGCTTTATCGGAATCAGTCACAAATAAGGAGCCATCAGCCAGTTGTGCATTGATCTCGACCTGCTCTTTTTCTAGCGCTTCCATCTCAGCTGGAAGTTGCTCGAGTGCACGTTGGTCTTTATAACTGAGTTTAACTTTTTTGGCAGCGGCCGGCGCAGTCTCGGCTTCTGCTTTGGCCATGGCTTTTTTCACGGCACTTTTTTGGTCAACCACGGTTTGATCCGGACGCTGTTCAAGATAATCCTGATAACCGCCGACATATTCGTCGATATTGCCCTTACCATCAAAGACCCAAGTTGATGTCACCACGTTGTCCATAAAGGCACGGTCATGCGAGATCAACAGCAGGGTGCCTTTGTAGCCACCCAGCATTTCTTCCAGTAACTCTAAGGTCACCATGTCCAGGTCATTGGTTGGCTCATCCATCACAATCAGGTTCGATGGTTTCAGCAACAGTTTCGCCAATAAGATACGATTGCGTTCACCACCAGACAAAGCTTTGACTGGTGTACGTGCACGCTCAGGCGAGAACAGGAAATCTTGTAAATAGCTATAGATATGACGACGGTTGCCATTCACATCCACGTGGTCAGAACCTTCTGACACGTTATCTTTGACTGATTTTTCTAGATCCAGTGCATTACGGAGCTGGTCAAAATAGGCCACTTCTAACTGCGTACCGGTTTTCACTGTACCGCCATGTTCTAGCTCGCCCAGAATGGCTTTAATGAGTGTGGTTTTACCGACACCGTTATCACCGACCAGACCGATACGATCGCCACGGAGTACAAGTGCAGAGAAGTTGTTAATGATCGGTGGATTGTCACCGAATTTCACACTGAGGTTCTCAATTTCAAACACCAGTTTGCCTGAACGGTTGGCATCCTGAGTCGCCATTGCCACTTTACCTTGTTGCGAACGACGTGCTCTAGATTCTTCACGCAATGCTTTCAGGGCACGGACACGACCTTCGTTACGGGTACGACGGGCTTTAATGCCCTGACGGATCCAGACTTCTTCTTCAGCCAGCTTTTTATCGAAGAGCGCATTTTGCTTTTCTTCAGCTTCCATCTGCTGGGCTTTCAGATCTAGATAACGTGAATAGTTACCTTCATAACTACGCAGTTGACCACGATCCAGCTCGACAATACGGGTGGCGATGCTATCGACAAAGGCACGGTCATGCGAAATGAACAGCAGGGTCAAATTGTTTTGATCGAGCAGGAATTTTTCCAGCCACTCGATACTTTCAACGTCTAAATGGTTGGTCGGCTCGTCGAGTAACAGTACATCAGGTTGGGTAAGCAAGGCACGCGCCAGTAAGACACGACGCTTACGACCACCGGACAAGTCGGCAAGATCTGCATCCGGGTCCAGGCCCATTTTGCTTAAAATCGAATTGACCTTGGTTTCCAGCGCCCAGCCATCCAGCTGATCCATTTTGTGTTGCAGGTTGCCCATACGATCACAGGCGTCCATGTCACCGAGTACACAGGCTTCACTAGCAGCATGATAAGCACGCAGAACTTCTGACGCTTCACCAGCGCCATCTGCCACGATATCAGCCACTTTGCCTGAATCCATCGGTACATCTTGCGCCAGCATGGAAATGGTAATACCGTTTTGTAATGAAACTTCGCCGTTGTCAGGCAGTAAACTTCCTTCAATCAGCTTAAGTAAGGTAGACTTACCCTCACCATTACGGCCAATCAAACACACTCGTTCGCCGCGTTCCAAGTTAAAATTCGCGCCGTCGAGCAGGGCGGGTCCACCAAACGCAAGTTGGACATCCCTAAGGGTAATATAGGCCATAATGTTTCCTGAAATCCCCAATGAGGACTTTAAATGACTAAACAACAAAATCTAAATGATCAGGCGTCATTTTCCGCACCCATTGAAGATTTGCAAGTGCGAATTGCATTTTTAGACGATTTAGTTGAACAGTTGAATGATCAGGTGGCCAAACAAACCCTGGAAATTGCTGATCTGAAAAAGCAAATGACGCTGTTATATCAACGTGTTGAGTCTTCAGATTTGTCTGAAGGCATTGCAGAATTTGATCCGGTTGCGGACCGCCCACCGCATTATTAATTTGCAAGCAATGATTTAATCAACAACAACCCTTAGCTGATCTAAGGGTTTTTTATTGAAAAATAAAAATGAGCCACTCTATAAGATGGCAAAAGAGAAATATTTTTGTTTTGAATGGGCTTTTAAATTGCATTAAATCCGCATATAAAAGTAATCAAGCGTAGCGCGATGATCAAGTGCCAAAGAAATTTTCCTGTTGAAAACAAACATTCGCGCTTGCAAACAGATTTTTTGCATGCATTTCATAAAATGCAGTTTGGACCTCTGCCGAAACAGGCCTGCACCCATTCAGCCGTAAAATTATTTGACCTTTCACTCACTTCCTACTCTAATACGGGCTCTCAGGTACATTCCGGAATTGCGTCCCATGCACCCAAAAGTTGTTCTCCTCGACCTCGAAAATAATTTCCCTACAGCCAAGTTAATGCGTGAGATTGTGGCGCATTATTCGACTTTATATCTGTTTAGCTGTGCCGGAAAATTTGAATTCTCCTTAGAGGATTTAACCGAGCTTGCCGGCTGGATCAGCAGTGGTCAGGTGGTGGTACTGGACACGCCTGAATCGCCACAAAAAGAATATGAATATGCGGTCATTGTCGGTCAGCTTATGGCGCTACTGGAGCCGGAAACCGAGGTTGAATTGATCTCGGCGATGGACAGCTGCGAGATGTTGCAGCAGATGCTGCAAGCTTCTGATATTCCGTGTCACCTGATTCAGATTCAGCCTGATGAGCCAAACATTCTAACCGATCAACCTAAAAACCATCTTCCGAGTCTGGAAGCCATCAAGAACAAACCTACCTTGCAACTGGTGAAAAAATACTGTGATGCTTTAGGGAAAATGAGTGGCAAACCGAATACGGTGGAAACCCTAAAAAACTCAGTGGCGAATATTCTGAAAGTGATGCCGGTAAAAGCTCAGCATGTGGTCGGCATGTTGATTAACCTGAAAATCGTCAAACGCTATGATGAGCAAATCAGCTTCCGCAAAAAAGTCCTGAAACAATGGCTGCAGCTCAATCTGGATGAACAAAGCCCGGTTGAAAATCCAAAACTGGATCAGGTCATTTCCCAACTGAAGGCAGATGAAGCTCCAGTTGCATCTGAAATACTCAAGTCACCAATCCAGTCGGCACAGCAAGACCTGTTCAAGAACTTTGGCCGGATCGATCCGGTACAACTGGAAGTGGCGCGTAAACTGCGTGAATTGCAGGGTGATAAACCCAAAGACATTTATGAGCTGCGTGATTTACTGGAACAGTTATTTCCAAAATCGGACATTCGCTTGCTGCTGAAAGAGCTGATCGAGAAAGGTTATATTTACTGGAATGGTCACGAAATTTTATATAGTCATGAAATGTTCCTGAATTAATTTTATCGTGCAAACTTGCGTTTTATATTGTGCTTATGCAACTCTAATAATAGAACATAAAGGTTGAACTATGGAAAACACTGGAATCTGGGTGACGGTGGTCATCATCATTTTCGTCATAGGGTCGATTTTCGGGTTACGTGTAAGTCCCCGAGAAAAAGCCTTGGGGCTGATGCGTGATAAAGCCCGTAAAATGGGTTTGCATCCACGTCTGGTGGTGGCACCGGACTGGACCAAAATCCCGAAGGCGACTGAAAGTCGTGCCAGTATGGTCGCATACTACAGTGTGCTGATGCCAGATGCACGTTTGCCCTTGATGCGCGCCCGTGTTGTCGATAATAAACTCGAAATCGTGCAGGGTGATGAGAAATTTAAAGATTTTCCCATTGCATTAAAAGGCATTTATGCTATTGATATGCAGGCCAACTGTGTCGGCGTGTATTGGGATGAAGAAGCTGATTTAAGAGCGACCCAACTCGACGACATCAAAGCGCTGTTACACGCTTTGGCTGAACTTTAATTTAGAAATAAACAGGATTAACGGTTAATTATGGCGAACGCTCCTCGGTCCACATCAAAAAGCAGCACAGCGAAGTCTCCCGACGCTGGAAGCAAGCGTGCCCTAGTGATTGTGGAGTCGCCTGCAAAAGCGAAAACAATCAATAAGTACCTTGGTCCGAACTACATCGTAAAATCATCAGTGGGTCATGTGCGTGACTTGCCGACAGGCGGTTCTGCAAAATCGACAGAGAAAAAACCGGCGACACGTACCAAACTGACGGATGCAGAAAAAGCTGAAAAATCACAGAATGCGTTGATTAACCGCATGGGTGTCGATCCGGAACATGACTGGAAAGCCAAATACGAAGTCCTTCCTGGCAAAGAACATGTGGTTGCCGAACTGAAAAAACTGGCATCGCAAGTCGATGAAGTCTATCTGGCAACGGATATGGACAGGGAAGGAGAGGCGATTGCCTGGCATTTAAAAGAAGTCATCGGTGGTGATGATTCGCGTTATCAGCGTGTGGTCTTCAACGAAATTACCAAAAACGCGATTCAGGATGCCTTTAAGCATCCGTCACGTCTGGATACCAATAAAGTCAATGCACAGCAGGCACGCCGTTTCCTGGATCGTGTCGTGGGCTTTATGATTTCGCCATTGCTTTGGGAAAAGATTGCCCGTGGTCTGTCGGCCGGTCGTGTACAGTCGGTTGCAGTGAAGCTGGTGGTCGAGCGTGAACGTGAAATTCGTGCCTTCATTCCTGAAGAATACTGGCAGGTGTTTGCCGATACCAAATCGAAAAAAGATGATATTCGTCTCGAAGCGGTCAAGCAAAATGGCAAGACGCTCAAGCTGCGCAACAAAGCCGAAACTGATGCCTTATTAAACCTGATCAAAGATGCGGATTATACGGTTTCTGCACGTGAAGATAAGCCAACCAAGGTTAATCCAAGTGCGCCGTATATCACGTCAACGCTACAACAGGCAGCCAGTACCCGTCTCGGTTTTTCTGTGAAGAAAACCATGATGCTGGCGCAGCGTCTGTATGAAGCCGGCTTCATTACCTATATGCGTACCGACTCGACCTTCTTGAGTGATGATGCGGTGAATATGGTGCGTGGTCATATCGAATCCGAGTTTGGCGAGAAGTATTTGCCTGCCAAGCCGAACCGTTATGGCAATAAAGCCGGTGCGCAAGAAGCGCATGAGGCGATTCGTCCATCTATGGTTGGCTTAAAAGGCGACAGTCTGGTGGGTGTTGAGCGTGATGCACAGCGTCTGTATGACCTGATCTGGCGCCAGTTTGTTGCCTGTCAGATGACTCCGGCAGAATACCTGTCTTCTACCATTTTAGTGGATGCTAATGGCGTGGAACTGAAAGCCAAAGGCCGTACCTTGGTCTTTGATGGCTTTACTCGCGTGCGTGGTGCCAATAAAGCCGATGACGATATTTTATTGCCTGCGGTCAAAGTCGGTGAAGTCCTCAAACTTGAGAAACTTGATCCATCTCAACATTTCACCAAGCCACCGGCACGTTTTACCGAAGCCTCACTGGTCAAAGAACTCGAGAAAAAAGGCATTGGCCGTCCATCAACCTATGCTGCGATTATCTCGACCATTCAGGATCGTGGTTATGTGAAACTGGATAACCGTCGTCTCTATGCCGAGAAGATGGGTGAGATCGTTACCGATCGTCTGGATGAAAATTTTAGTAATCTGATGAACTATGCCTTTACCGCAGATCTTGAAGGTCAGCTGGATAAAGTAGCAGATGGTGAGCGTAACTGGAAAGAGTTATTAGACAGCTTCTATGGCGATTTTAAGCAACGTTTGACTACGGCGCAGGGTGAGAACGGTATGCGCCGCAATCAGCCTGTAGAAGTGGATGCAGTACACTGTAAAGAATGTGACCGTCCAATGCAGATTCGTACCGGAACCACAGGCGTATTCTTGGGTTGTTCAGGCTATAACCTACCGCCGAAAGAGCGTTGTAAAGGAACCTTGAACCTGACACCAGTTGAGTCTCTGGCTGCATTATCTGATGATGAGGCTGCGGAAACTGCTGACCTGATGTCGAAGAAGCGTTGTCCGATCTGTGAAACTGCCATGGACAGCTATGTGATTGATGGCGGCCGTAAACTGCATATCTGTGGGAATAACCCGGACTGTAGTGGTTTTGAACTTGAAGAAGGTGAGTTCAAAATTAAAGGCTATGATGGCCCGAGTATCCCATGCGACAAGTGTGATGGTGAAATGCAGCTGAAGACGGGTCGTTTTGGTCCGTATTTTGCCTGTACCAGCTGTGACAATACCCGTAAAGTCTTAAAGAGCGGTCAGCCTGCGCCTCCACGTGTGGATCCGATCAAGATGGAGCATTTACGTTCTGCCAAGCATGACGATTTCTTTGTACTGCGTGACGGTGCAGCCGGTTTATTCCTGGCGGCAAGCAAGTTCCCGAAAGTGCGTGAAACCCGTGCACCGAAAGTGGCCGAGATTCGTTCTGTTGCCGACCAGCTTGATCCAAAGTATCAGTTTATCTTGCAGGCACCTGATGTGGACCCGGAAGGGAATCCAACTCTGGTAAAATTTAGCCGTAAGAACCAGTCACAATATATTGGTTCGGAAACTGCAGAAGGCAAGCAAACCAAATGGTCTCTGGTTTATCAGGACGGAAAATGGGTTGAAGCCTAAACTCTAAGATTCAAAAAAATGCTGACGAAAGTCGGCATTTTTTATGTCAGAATCATGTATATAAAAAATTAAAAATAATATCTTGGGGTGGATGTGGATATTCAGACAAAAAAGTTCGCTGTATTAATCGATGCGGATAATTCTTCTATCAACGCGATTTCATCGGTATTGGAGGAAGTTGCGAAATATGGAATTGCCAGTGTCAAACGTGTGTATGGGGACTGGAGCAGCGAAACTTTAAAGAAATGGCGAGATGTACTCCTTCCTCATGCCATCACTCCGGTACAACAATTCGCTTATACCAAGGGTAAAGATGCGACGGATATGATCCTGATCATTGATGCTATGGATTTACTTTATGCAGGTGCATTAGATGGATTTTGGGTGGTGTTTTAAAAAGTATGCTGACATTAAATGAAGCCATTATTGATGTAAAAGAAGGTTAAGTCGAAGGCTTT
>NZ_JARDAL010000063.1:0-15678 GCF_048957595.1 Acinetobacter sp. AS5
GAGAAGTAAATTTGGTTTGGCGATTAAATTTTACTTTCTCGCTATTTTTTTGAACAGAAAATGTCAACAGACCCTAAATATTTTTATTTAAATATTTCTTTAAAATAGATATTAACTGAATTTCAATCAACCTTTAACTCAATTAAAGGCCCTAACCTATTCACATTTTCTTGCATGAGAGCAATTTGATTGATGTGTATATGCCTATACAAATTTCTAATAGCTAAAGGCTGAACAGTATCAGTATAAAGATCATGACTTTTATGGATCTGTTCAAAAAATTTCGTAGTGTTATTGTCCACATGGTTTCGGTTGATTTCATTCCAGCATTCAGGAATTAATATCGACATTGTTCTACGTTTAAGGAAATGAGCAGCGATGTTCAACCCAAATGGATCAAAATCACCATAAAATGCAATTTCAGCATGTTCGGGAAGTTTGGCTAGTAATTCAAACACCTGACGTGCATTTTGACCCTGACCACGATATAAAAATAGACTGTCTTGCCATTTTTCAGGTAGCTGTTCATACCAATCAAACAGTCTCGTCAACATCGTTCCATTTTCAACAATAATCAGTTTTTCAATCTTATTGCAACACAACACATGGGCATGAACCGTGGGCACTAAGCCCTTATATCCAATCGTTACCTCTTCCTGTTTTAATGGCAATTTTGCATGCACCGATGCAAATACAAGTTGATCGCCGAATACAGAATATCCACCAGACTTTTCATCTTTCAAAAAGTTTAACAAATCCATACGATCAGATTCTAAATTCAGAGACTGTTCAGGAGCGACTTTAACCTGTTTTGCATAGATACAGCGCTCCAAATACTCCAGTTCTTTGGATGTAAGGTGAAGCTCCTTACCATGGACCGTTCCAATCTGATAATCCTGATGAACTTTTTGCCAGGTTTTATTGAATGCCATAGACCGCTTTTTTAATTGCAATGCCGTCTGAATTACCGATAGTTCACGTATACCAAATGTCACTCATGTTCTCCTATCAGGCAATCTGTTGCAATTTATCAGTTCGAGAAATGATGACATCAGATACACAACTATTTCCATCAAATATAGGATCTATAGTTTCGACAAATTCCATGTTCAATTTATCTTTGAATCGGTTTCTATAGTGGCTGGTTAAAGCGATCAGCCAAAAATCGATATCGCATCCTGGCATTAGCAGCTCATATGTTTCAACGCCACTCAATTGTTGATGTTTTCCCCCATCCACAAGCAATGCATCAAAGAAATTACTCGTAGCAATTTCTAAAGCAGTTAAAGGCTGTTCAACAACCTCACTCCCTTCTCTAACATCTGGCAGATTTTCTTGATTTTTATTCTGCTCTATCCGTTTTTCACGCTTGGCAAATACTTTTGAGCCAAGTTCACGTAGCATTTCCTGTTCTTCATCAGCATCCAGATCTGCATAGCTGATGAGTTCACTGCATGGCACATGATAAAAAACTTCTGACGCCGTCGCTTCATCAAACTCCAGGTTTAATGTAGATTTTCCTTTTAAAAAGCGGTGGAAAGCATCCACCATGTTGCTTTTTTTCTGCGAAGATAATTCTTGTTTCCAATCAAACAACTGCTTGTTTAATTTAGAAGCACTGTATTTCACCTCTTTACTACAGATAATGAATACGGGGATCAGCTTATTTACCACCAAACTTTCAAGATCTTTATCTGAAGCACCAAGCTCAAGCATTGCGTTGGTTGAAAGTGCGCCCATCACTTCAGTCAATGAACTTAAAATCCTGATGGTTTTTTCAATGCGTTGAATACGGACCTCAAGATTGTTAAACAATGCCAGGTCTTGAAGTGCTTGGGTGGAGAAATCATAGCAGCTCTCAAAAATAGTATTGGCTAATTCAACAATACCTTCACTAATTTCATCCTTATAAATTTCAGCATCTTCTACACTTTTGAGTTTGGTCGTTTCAAATTCACTGATATTGGCACGAATATCTGAAATAAGTTTATGAATCTGTTTAGAGCTGTCAGTAACCCTACGTTTTTTCTCATAATACGTTACGAATGAAATCACGTGGTTGTATAAGTTAAAGCCATTTTTTTCAGTGTTGAAATAGCCAAGTTCTGCTTTATTCAATACTTTGATTAAATACTCATTGTCATCAGTTACAGGCACAATTGCGTTGTTAAATACAATCGCATTACCGATATGCTCAATGTAGTTGTTGAGGGCTTTTGCCGCTTTGGCTGCTGGATATTCCAACTCACTCATATCAGCTCGCCCTGCTCCGGTTCAGGTATTTCATCGTAATTGATGCCATTAAAAGTACAAATGTATTCTAGCTCATCATAGAAAACAGACCACTTAGCTGTCGCAATATAAGTCGTGCCAGTGTTACCGGTTGGATGCAGATATTGATTGCTGACAAGGTATTGAAGCACAGAGCTAATCTGCTCTTTGGGTGAGGTGGATGCCTTACCTAATTTGATGACTAACTCTTTGAGTTGCGACATAATAAGTGGAGATCGTTCAACCTCAGTGATGAGTTCACCATAAGTCACCGTATCCCCACATTGCATGATACGGCTATTGTCTTTTATTGAACGACATAAGCGAAGCCAGTCATTCAAGGGCTCCATTTTCGACACAATTTCGCTGAACTGTTTTCTTAGAAGTTCACGGGTTGCTTTGTTCTTGCGACTTTCACTAAAGACACAGTAGAACCCATAATTATCTTTGGTACGGACGCACTTTTTTCCCATCCAATCGAGATAATTATTTATTTCCTCCAAGACCAGATCATCTTGGAGCTTGTGGTAGAGATCTTTGTGGACATGTTCATCAATAATTCCCCCAGAAATTAAAACATTTACAATGTCAGAAAAAATTGATTTAGCAATTTGCATAATAGGTCCCCACTAGGCTAAAAGCGGATTAGGTTTTTCGTTTTTCTGGGTTTTAAACTTGCGTATACCGAAGTTTCGGTCGATATCATTCTTATGCACAAAGCTTTCACTTAATTCACTGGATAAGTTCGGCTGAGCGCAGACCAGATAAATATTCTGCTTTTGCATCAACTCGAATAATCGCATTGTATTTTGTGAATCAAACTGGCCGATTTCATCGAGTGGTACATGGATGACTGTATTGATATCTGGACATAGTTTTCGTGTTAAAGCCGTAAAGATAATAATGACAATTAATCGTGATAAACCAGTACTACTGCCGGAAAGCAAATCAGAATCATTGTTCACATAAACCTTACGGTTATTTTCCTCATAGCTGATACGCAGTTTGACTAAAGAGCGGATATCGTCAGTCTGAACATTCGACTTTTCTAATGCTTTAACAGCTGATTCAAATGACCGTATTAGCTTCTCACTCGGTAGTATGAGCTGAGATGATTTCTGGATTGATTCTTCATCCAGATCTTTTTCAAAGCGATCTAACTGCTCATAGACATTGAGGCCATCAAGTACAGAAAGTAATTCAATCTGAATATTACCTAACGCTGTAAATGGATTGGTTGTATTGGTTTGCTCCGTAAGATCCTTAGATATCGCATTCAGCTTACGGCGGAATTTAGCCAAAGATTGCCCATAATTACGTAAATCATAAGCAGCCAGTTTAAAACTATTGATCGTGAGGTTTTCTTTAGTGGGAATATCCACCAACAGCATATTTTCGATTTCTTTCATACCGTAAAGATCATATGTGGTGGTGTTCACATTACCTAACAGCGCCATACGGTTTTCCCACTGCTTGTAGAGCTCGAAATCACTATTCTGGCGTAAAATACTTAGTACTGTATTGAGGGATTGTTTCAGCTCCTTGAGCTGTTCTTTCTGACGATTAAGATGATCCTCAGTATTCCGGTAAAACCATTCAAAACTAACCGGCTCAGCAACCTCAAGCTGTTCAATATGCGGAATACCTTCCAGTACTGAATTAATACGGTTTCTTAAAGAGGCTATCTTGGTATTTTCCTCTTCAACCTGCTGAAGATTGCTTTCAATAAGGTTAACTTCATGACGTGATTGTTCTTTAAGTTTTTCGGTTTTGACATTCAGTTTGTCAAAATTTTGTCGGAAAGCATAAATTTCTTGTTCGAGATTTCCGATTAAGGTGCAGATCCCCGTTTTACGAGAGTATTCCTGCTCGAACCAAATCTTGTACTGCATCAAGATGATTTCATAATCTTTCACGATATGACATTTATGGTTCAGTTGTTTTAGCTGATCCTGTGCCTTTTGATAAAGCGTAGTATCCAAACCTTTTTGCTGCAATTCACTATTACGTAAAGATTCAAGATCTATGAGTTTATTATCACATTTATGAATCACAGATTTAGATCTTTCATCCAACATTGCTTTACGTTCTAATTGTTCTTTAATTTTGAAATCATAACTCTGCTGAATTTGGTTTTTTTCATTGCCAAAACGATCATGAATCATTTGGCGTTCTACATTTACTTGTTGATTGAATAATTTTAATCGCTGACGAGCCTGATCACGTTGTCCTTCAGCTAATTTTCTCCGATCCATTACATTTGTTTGGATCTTTTGCTTATATTGCTCAAATATACGCTGGGTACTATCAAATGTTTCTCGGCATTGACGCAGCTCATTCTGTAATTTAATGAGGTTTAGCTCAAAATTCTGAACTGCTTTGGCAGCTGCAGCCACTGCTTTTTCAGTATGGCTGTATTTCTCTTTAGCCTCTTCCAAAATAGTGGTTGCCTTTGCAAGGCGCTGCTCCAATTCATTGAGTGATTCGGCTTCAACCGGAAGATCCAGCTTGGAAGTATCAAGATGAAGGCCATAGAAACTAACATGTCCGCTTTGTTGTTCTGAGTCCCAAGAAGGCTTCAACCCGGTATGCAAAAATAATTTAGGATTAATCAGTTTGGCAATGTTGTGTTTCCAATCGTCTTCAGGACATTGTTTCAGAAAGCTCAATAATGTATTTTTCTGATACAAGATATCTCTTAACTGATGTTCCGTTTGTGTAGATTTATCTAAATGGTGTTTAGCTGAATCAAAATCTACATTAGCTCGAGTGTGCTCGCTTTTTAGGCGTGATAAATCAGCGTTTGCTGTGTTGAGTTGCTGTTCCTTATTCCGTATCGCTTTTTGGTGAGTGTGTAGATTCAGCTGGTACTCTTCGATTTGCTGTTGCTCTTCCTGAGTATGATTAGATGCTTCAGCAATCAAATTGTTGCAGTGATCAACCTCATCTTCATAAAATTTGCGCTCATTCTGTTTGCTTTGCTCGAAAGCATTAAGCTCATTTTTTTCATCCAAAGCCAGTTGATCTACTGCATGAGACCTATCCTGTTGCAAATTGTGTATTAAATTAGAAACCTCATTCTTACGTTCATGAATAGCAGCTAAATCTCGGTCTTTTTCTTCCAAGGCATTATTTTTAAGTTTTTCAAATTTATGAACAATTTCTTTCTGGTTCTTCTCTAACTCATCCACATAACGGCGCGCATCTTCAGCTTCCTGCTTGTACTTAGCAAGATTACTGAATTCTTCCTGTTTTTTCAGAATGTCTGCATTTTTATATTTCTGCTCGTTTTCCTCTATTAAAGCTAAACTATGTTGTAAACCTTCCAACTCACCTTTCGCCCGTGATTCATTGGAGCTATTCGCAATAATCTCATTTTCAATCACCTTTAATCCAGCTTTGGCATGTTCAATAGCTTGGCTTCTCTGATAACGAAGCTGTGCGATTGTCGTATTATTAAACTCTAGTTTATTGAGTGCCTGACCTCGATAAGCCTCCAGCAAAGAGTAAGTCTGCATTAAAGCATGTCGCTGCTCGATCCCCAGTTGCAGTTTTGGCTTTTCCTTATCAAACTCCCGTAATGTCTGAACATCAGCAATGAGGCTGGAAGAATTCAGCGTATTTGAGCGCTGATTCATCATCTGCTCATTTTCTAAAAAAGCATCAACCAACATGAGCTTAAAGTTATCTAACAGGTTGGTTTTATTTAGGGTGATCTGGGTGGATGCCCCAATATGCTTTAATTCATGGCCTTTGCCGCTAAGAGAGAAAATAGAAGCAAGATCCCTGAGTTTGAAATCACGATTCAGACGTTTTTTATCGCTAGTTAGAACCGCTACATAATCCAGGCTATTGTCGATCTGTTTACTGACGTAATAACCTTTCATTTCAATTTCTTGCAACAGACTTTTTACCGTCTTGTGTTGCTTATGGAATTCGATAGAAGATTTTGAAAAAACAGTCTCAGATGCGCTGCCCTGAATAAAGCGATAGCATTGTTTATCCTGATTACGGTAAAAAACAGCACAGCAAAGTCCCATCGGTGTGTTGTATTCAAACACTATCATGCTACGCGCATGAGGGAGATAATAATCTGTAAAATTGAGTTTATTGGCAGAGCGATCCATTAATCTGTCTGGACGGGCCCCATAAAATATTGGGATTAAATTTAAGGTAGAGGTTTTTCCTGCACCATTTGCACCCGTTAAATTAGAATTCCCTTCACCTAATTCAATTTTTGTAGAATTATTTGGTAAGTATGAATCATAGAGATAAATATTTTTTAGGCCATTCAATTCATGCAAGTCATTCATTTAACGTTTTTCCCAGAAGGATTATTCAATATTGCTTAGGGCAATCTACCCTTTAATCTTATTCAAATGCCCAGTAAAAAAAATTCAAACCTAGCAATACATTTAGCCATATACATTATTAGGTAATCTTAGAAGATAGTATCAAAAAATGTAATAGTTTTAGGGACTAATGCTTGAGACAACCAATTTCCAAGCCAACAAACCTTACATTTTTTTTAGCATGAATTTGGAGGGTTACCTAAGGGAATCGTGTCAAAAAAAATGTAATATGCTGCGAGCTCAATTTCTTAAAGTCACAGATTCAAAAGTAAGTTTCCTCGCTAGCCAAAAACCTATTAAAGGCTCTAGCATCTTGAACTTTTATAATATTTTCAAATGTCTTAATAGGTTGATCAATTCCTTCTAATGCTTCAATTAAAGTTTCTTCAGTAACATCGATACTTTGCATTATAGAATTACCATAATGCCCTGTTGTTTTTAAATAAAAATCAACAAGTTTTTTTTCTATTAGTTGCGGTGTAATCATAATCAATTATCTGAAAGCTATTTTTAAAATGCTCATTTCATAAGCATTTTTCAGGATTAAATGTGCTCTTATTTACTCACCAACACATCATAAATAATATGTGCAAACTGCTTCATCTTCGCAGGATCACTCATCAGCTGTGTCATTTGCTCAGTATGTGCATCATTGCTATCCAATACGGCGTCATCAAGCGCCGTATCAAACTCACCGAGCATCGCCTGCTCACGGGTGTTATTTTGAATCTGCTTCATCATCCGCACGTTTTCAGACATCTTATCTGCCACGGTATGAACATAATTAATCATGTCTTTATCAGTCAGCTTATCCGTGATAAAGATCTCATTCACGCGGCTTAAGATCACCGACAGGAAGTCTTCCTTCTTGTCTTTCGCCTTGGCTGTACCCAAATCATTCCCAGGCTCCAATTTATGCTCAGTACTGTCTGCTTTAAGCTGAATATCTTGCTGACGTAACTTAGACAAGCGGTAATGGCTCATCGCCACATTGCTCAGATCAATCTCATCTTCATCCGTAGCTTGTTCACGCAGCATTGGGCGTAAGTTACGTGAAAAAAGACTGAGCTTCTCAAGTTCTTGATCGTCATATTCCACGATTTGAGACATAAACTCATAGAAACGGGTAAAACTGCCTAAATCCTTTTTAAAGATTTCCAGAGCATCACGGGCTTTCTTCGCTTCTGCAAACTCATTTTCCGCATTGGCAATTAGTACGGCGTCACCTGTCTGTTTACAGCGTTCTAAACGGTTCTTAGTGACATCATAATCATTCACGGCTGCCGTGTAACGATGTTGCCAGCGTTGCATCGCAGGCTTACAGATATTGGCAAGTGCCGCATTGGATTTGTTCTTGCTATAAAAAGCTTCTGTAAACTGCTCTACCTCAGTCATCAGGAACATACCTGCTGACTTCAACTTGTTGGCCAAATCGTACACCTGATCAGGATTGGACACATCTGCCAGTTCTGCCGTTTGGTAGTAAGGTTGGAAGGCATCCAGAATATCTTGCGGTTCATTAAAGAAATCCAGAACAAAGGTGCCAGTTTCTGCTTTACCCGGATAAGTACGATTCAAACGAGATAAGGTCTGTACGCATTCCACGCCACCCAATTTCTTATCGACATACATTGCACACAGCTTCGGCTGGTCAAAGCCGGTCTGGAACTTGTTTGCCACAATCATTACCTGAAAGTCATCGCTATCGAATGCCTTACGTATTTCACGACCTTTCAGGTTCGGGTTCATGTTACTTTCAGTGAATTTCTGCCCCAGTAAATGACTACTATCAGAATCGTTCTGGTTGAATTCTACCTCACCAGAGAATGCCACCATGGCTTGAATGTTGGCATACTTCTGTTCAGCAATGTATTTATCAAAGGCTTGTTTATAACGCACTGCTTCTTTACGAGAACTGGTCACCACCATGGCTTTGGCTTGTCCACCGAGTAAGCCCATAATATTTTTCTTAAAATGCTCAATGATGATATGCACTTTTTGCGAGATATTATGATCGTGTAAGCGTACCCACTGATTTAGCTTGGTCTTGGCTTTCTTGGCATCGACCTGAGCATCTTTTTCTTCGATCTTCTGCTTGAGCTTATAAATGACTTTATAGTTGGTGTAGTTTTTCAGTACATCCAGAATAAAGCCTTCTTCAATCGCTTGGCGCATCGAATAGACGTGATATGCCACAGGAATATTGGTTTTAGACGGCGGCATGCTTGGATCGGGCAAGCGTCCAAACAGTTGTAAGGTTTTATCCTTTGGTGTTGCGGTAAAGGCATAGAAGCTTAGGTTTGCACTACCCTTACGTGATGCCATCACGGCATCGAGTATATCTTCCGAAGAAAGCTGTTCATCTTCATCACGCTCTTCAATCATCAAAGTTTCTTTGAGCTGACGCGCCGTGGAACCGCTTTGGGATGAATGGGCTTCATCGGCAATCACGGCGTATTTACGTTCTTTTAAACTGGTGCTGTTTTCAATGGCACGTAGTACAAATGGGAAAGTCTGAATGGTCACGATAATAATCGGCTGAGCCATTTCCAAAGCTTTTGCCAGTTTCTCCGATTTGGAGCCATCGCCTTCCTTGTTGTTAATCCGTCCCACGACGCCATCTGCATGTTCAAACTGGTAGATGGTATCCTGAAGCTGTGCATCCAGAATGGTTCGGTCTGTCACCACAATCACCGAATCAAACATCTTTTTATTGTTGGCATCATACAGACTGGATACTTGATGCGCCGTCCATGCAA
Source organism: Acinetobacter sp. AS5 (assembly GCF_048957595.1). Taxonomy (NCBI): domain Bacteria; kingdom Pseudomonadati; phylum Pseudomonadota; class Gammaproteobacteria; order Moraxellales; family Moraxellaceae; genus Acinetobacter; species Acinetobacter sp. AS5. The sequence continues at coordinate 9,383 of NZ_JARDAL010000063.1, forward strand.
TCGAGTTGGATTTACCTGAACCTGCACTGTGCTGAATCAGATATTTTTGTCCTGTGCCTTCAGCCAATGAATCTTTAACCAAGTTATTCACCACTTTCCATTGGTGATAACGGGGGAAGATCAGGCTTTCTTTTTTGTATTTGCGCCCTTCCCAGTCTTCCTTTTCTTCAATCTGTAAATGAATAAAGTTACCCAAAATATTCAGCAAGCTATCTGGGGTTAGGACTTCATTCCATAAATAGCCTGTGGCATATTCATTCACATCTTCAGGCACATCATTGCCTGCACCTTGATCTTTGGTGCCTTTGTTAAATGGTAGGAAGTAGGTGCTGTCACCACTCAAATGCGTCGCCATATAGACTTCATACTGACTGACGGCAAAATGCACCAATGCCCCACGCTTAAACATCAGCAAGGGTTCAGGCTTATTGGTTTCAGGGTCTTTGGGCAATCGGGTTTTTCGGTACTGTGTCATGGCATTTTGCACAGCCTGTTTAAACTCGGACTTGAGCTCCAGAGTTGCCACAGGAAAGCCGTTGATAAACAGTACCAGGTCAATCCGCCATTTTTTGGCTTGCTTGCCTGTTGCCTCTAATTCAGCTTTGGATGTGTATGGGCTATACACCAGTTCAGGCACGACACGGCAGATATTTTGCTGATAGCGCTGATTCAGTTCGGGGTTTAAACCATGTTCAGGTTTAAACTGACAGAATGAAAAGCGTGTGCCACGGGTCTTGATGCCATGACGGAGTATGCCCAATGTGCCATAACTGCGGGATTCAACATCGGTGGCATTGATATCGGCTTTTTTTAGCTGAGCCACGACGGTATCTAAAAAATGGCGTTCGGTATCATTGGGGAAGATGTTTTTAAATTTCTGCCACTCGACCTGTTGGGTCTTTTGGACAAAGTCGAGTACGTCTTGCTCATACAGGGCTTTTTCACGGTCGTAGCCTATACCTGAACCCACAAGCCAACCATGGCTTTGCATTTGCGCAATAATATCTTGCTGGAAGATGGTCTCTAAAGTTGCATCCGATCTCATTTTTCCCCGACCCTCTCAATACTCAAATTTCTTTATTACTGTTCTATCTGCAAAATAGGATGGCTTTGCCACTCTTCAGGGAAGCCCATCGCTGTTTTTGATATGTTGTGATGTGTCAAAAGCAGATCAATCAGACGTTTACGCCATGTATGTTGTGGGGCGATTTTGTCCATGAAATAGAGTAGAAATACCAGACTGTTATAAATTTTTCGATCTGCTGCGTTGGTATTTTCAAAATTGCATTGCACCCGAAGCCCCATCGGCTTACTGCGCGGCTTGGCAATGGTTTTGGTAAATTTGCGGTTCCATAGTCTTGAATGATGAGCACAGGTATTTCTTAAGTAGACAAAATGCTGCAATAAGCCTTCAAACTGTTTCTCATCGCAATCAAAATGACTGGCAATGGCTTTACGTGTCTGAATCGGTGCCAAGAGTTGATACCACTTGGACAATTGTCCAAAGCTCATCACTTCGCAGGTGGCCCAGATTGGTGGCAATTCAGGCTCATCATAGGTGCGTTTATAGTGTTCGATAAAGACTTCGTCTGCTCGGTCTACTTCACCTTCAAGTGATTCTAATAATTTGTGCCATCTAAAGGCGGGTTTAAAGTATTGCCCTTGCAGATAGGCGTGACAACCATGCCGATGTGCCAGTTCATAGGCAAAACGGGTACGAACGGCAACTTCCAGGCGTTCTATGGCATCCAGAATGAGTAACCTTAATTCACGATCAAATACATACAGCGCTAACACCTGTTCAAAACTGGTCTCTGGTTTAAAGCAATGTGGTGAATGGGTGTATTCAAACGGAAGCCAATAGGCACCTAAGCGATAATAATTGATTTGCTCTAGGTAAAATTGTGCATCTTGCTCATTGGCAAACTGCATGCCACGCGCTTTTAATAGCTCAATTTGTTCAGCAAAGGTTTTGGCAGGCTTATTGAAAGATTTCATAGATGGCTTACCCTGATTGTTATATTTTTTAGGGCTCCAGAAACAAGTAACCCGACAGTTTGAGGATGCAATTGCTTGCCTAGCCTTGTCGGGTGTTGTTGAGTATATAGTGAATCATTGCAATAATTTATGCAATGATTTTTTGTATCTGCTTGATTCCACAATTGTTTGAGGCAACTGAGAATATTCATAGGTTTAATTCCGTTTTAGCCTCATTGGGGTGTTGCCAGTTGCGTACGTCACAAATCGGCAGGGATAGCCGATTTGGACAACGATAAAAACGTGATAGTGTCATTTAGATACCCTCCGTTTGTTTTTTGTCGTTGCCCGAAGGGCGTGAGGCATGATGCCGAACGTCTATTTTACCTGTCACCGCAGATGAAATAAGGGCTGTACGGCGTTCTTGAAGTAAGATTTTTTGTGTTTCAGCTGAGTTAATCAGCTTCTCAAACTTGTTGGATTCATTAGTTAAATATTTAGCTATGTCTGCCTGTTCAACCAGTGGAGGAATAACAACATTCAACTCCTTTACTGTTTCAATAGAAACCTCACTAAAAGTACTACCTTGTTTACTCAGACCCCAATATTGATCTACTGCATTAGATTTAAAATACCAAACTAAAAAATCAGCACGTAGCAAATTATTGGGAACAATACGAGCAATACCTCTCGATAAATTGACACCTTTAAAACTCATAGGTACTACAAAAGCTGCCCCAATTGAAGCTCTGATTCCTAGAATAACCTCACCACCTTCTAATCTTGATCTTGGATAATTACTTTCAATAGATACAGATGTCTTTTGAAAATCTTCAAGCGCAAAAATGCCTTTAGAAATATTTGTGGTTTGAATAAATGGGACTCCTTCATCAAGAGGATCTCCCGGCTGGACAATCCCATAGGAAATAGAAGAGCCATATTTAATAAGCTGTTTTAATCTTGGAGTCAGCCAATGCTCAGGCACTTGCCCTAACCATTCCACACCTGAATCTTTCATTGCGACATTAGGATTTAAACCTTTGGTGACTGCATGGCTAATCACCGCTTGACGCTTTTCTTTAAGTATTTCAATCAGCTTTTCTTGTTTGGCAATTAAGCTATCAATTTTTGCGGTTTCATGGTCGAGGAAATTGGCGATTTTTACTTGTTCTGCATATTCAATACTTGGGATAGTAATATTCACCAAATCAGATGAATTAATAGCTGGATAGCTTACACCTACTGAACGAGCCACAACTTCTTTGATAAACCCTTTAGCCCTTAAACAATATGATGCGAAACTTTTATACAAGTATTGATTAGGACGAATAACAGCAAATCCTGTTGAAACGATTAGATTTTCAGGAGGATTGTTAATAGGTGCTATTGCTTCTAAATAGGTGCGAACTGTTGAAACAATCACATCACCATCTCTAACGATACGTCTAGCTCGTGACGGTGCATCCTTAAAAATCATTGTTTCAATTTTAGAAATACCATCAACTGCTGAAACACTACCAATATCAATATATTGAATCTCTGCATCTTTAGCTGTTGTTTCAGGTAAAACCTCATCATTGTAAGTGCATAAATATTTCAAAGGTTTTGAATCCCAATGGCGAGGAATTTCACCTAACCACTCAACACCCGAATCTTTATATTCAGCATATTTCTGATACTTTGCCATTAAGAATGAACCTCTTGCAGAAGTGCCATAATTTCACGGCTGATTGCATCCAAATCCGCATCAATCTCGCTTAAATCACGTGGTGGTTCATACACATAAAAATGACGGTTAAACGGAATCTCATAACCGACAATGCCAATTTCGCTATCTTGTGCATCACGCTTATCGGCATTAATCCATGCATCAGGTACATGCGGTTGCACCTCACGCTTAAAGTAAGACTCGATTAAATCGGTGGTGCTTTGGCTTGGATCAAGGGCAATGTTCTCGGCATCACGCAAATCACCATCTTGCACAAACTCAACCACTTTGCCTTTGTAGCTAAACTGACCATATAGCGGATTTTCTGCGCCTTTCACCACTTTATTGATGACAGGCTCAGCATCGGCATTCTTCCACGTGATCGCATCCAGGAATTGCTTCTTCTCTTTAGTTTCAAGTTTCACATTGGCATCTTTTAACGCTTGCTTGAGTACATCATCAAAAGCATTAAAGTCATCAAACTGCGCCGTACCCATCTTCGCTTGTAAACATTTCGCTTTGTTTAATAAGTTACGCTGTTCTAACCACAGTTTTGGTTCAAGTATGGTCTTGATATCTTTTTCTTTCAGCTCGCTAAATTCCGCTTTAATCAGCGCACGGATTTCCACGTCAAACTCATCAAGCTGACCATAGCTGTCTTCTGTCCACGTTGTAGCGTATTGCTCATACACTTTTTGCATCACCGCATTAAACGGCTTCGGTGCAAAACGTAACGATGCTACGGCGTCATCACTTACCTGAGCAGATAAACGCAATGGACGCTCAATGGTCACACGGCGGTAACCAAACTCGTAACTGTTAAAGATTTTACTAGAAAAGGTTTTAGCAACTTCATTTTTAGGATTAGCCGATTGACGACCACGATTAGATTTAACCTCTGCGGGTTTATCCAGTTCACGTGCATCCGTCACTTCAAAGTCACCATAACTGTGGGTAATCATCGCGATATCATCTTCGCTCATTTCATTACGTTTAGAGCCAAGAGACTTACGCATTTTGCTGTACAGGTTACTACCATCAATCAGCTGTACTTTGCCCTTACGTTGAGTCTCTTTTTTATTGCTGAGTACCCAAACATAGGTCGCAATACCGGTGTTATAGAACATATCGGTGGGTAGCGCGATAATCGCTTCCAACAAATCTGCTTCTAAAATATAACGGCGGATTTCACTTTCACCACTGCCCGCACTACCTGTAAACAACGGCGAACCATTCAAAATAATACCAATACGACTGCCTTGCGCCGTGCTGTCGTCTTTATTACGCATCTTGCTAATCAGATGCATCAGGAACAGCAATGAACCATCAGATACACGTGGCAAGCCTGCACCAAAACGACCTTCAAAGCCTTTTTGCTCATGCTCGTCTTTAATATCTGATTCGATCTTCTTCCAGTCCACCCCAAATGGCGGATTGGAAAGCATGTAGTCAAACTTCTCATAGGCCAACTGGTCATTGGACAGCGTATTACCCAGTTTGATATTACGCACGTCCTGACCTTTAATCAGCATGTCTGCTTTACAGATCGCATAAGACTCAGGGTTTAACTCCTGACCAAAAACGCGCATCACCGCATCTGGATTATGCTCATAGACATATTCCGAACCTGATGATAAAAATCCACCCGTACCCGCCGTAGGATCGTAAATGGTCCGAATAATACCGTCACCACTCAGCACATCATCATCCTTACTGAATACCAGACCTGTGGTTAAACGAACGATGTCACGTGGGGTAAAGTGTTCCCCTGCAGTTTCATTTGAACCTTCGGCAAAACGGCGGATCAGCTCTTCAAACACTAAGCCCATTTCATGGTTAGATATATTTTTTGGGCTGAGATCAATTTTAGGGTCTGAAAAATATTGAACGACTTTGTAAAGCAAGTTGGCATCATCCAGGAGACCAATAAATTCATCGAACTTGAAGTGTTCAAAGATTTCACGTGCATCTTTGGAGAAGTTTTGAATATAAGTATTGAGGTTTGAACGAATATCTTTTTGACCTAGGCTGCCTAAATCCAGCTCGGAGGTATTAAAAAATGACAGGCCATTGGTTGCCTTCAGCAGCATTTTTTCTTTGGCTTCTTCTGGCAGTGGCATGAGTTTCACTTTTTCATTGGCTGCCAATACATCTGCCTTACTGGCTTCAAGTACACACTCTAAACGGCGCAACAGCGTAAACGGTAAAATCACACGACCATATTGCGATTGTTTGAAGTCACCACGCAGGAGATCGGCAACCGACCAGATAAAAGCTGCTACTTGTGAAAAATTATTATTTGTCATTAAAAAATACCGCTAGCGCTCAGGCTATAAAACTTGAAATTTATAGTGATGATTGTGCCTGATTTACAACATGTTTTGCTAGAGATAGACTGTACAAAAGAATATTAATTAGTATGCCTATGAGTTTTTTAAGTATTATTGAAAATAAAGAAATTTTTAGCTTTATGCTCAATAATGAGCAATGGGACAGATTGAAGGTTGATATAAAATACACCGATCATTAAAAGTTTGGGTGGTGTTTCAAAAAGTATGCTGAAAAAAAGCAGGTTGGATTTTGATAAAATAGAGAAATGCGAATAACTCTA
>NZ_JARDAL010000064.1:0-14017 GCF_048957595.1 Acinetobacter sp. AS5
AAAACACTAGGTTGGTATACGCCTAGTGAAGTTATGGCTGGTTTTTATACTGTTGCACTTGCCGCTTGAATCCGCCTTTTTGCTTTTCGTTATAGCTTCTGAAAACTTTATAAATCGCTAAACCTGAAGATGCTATTGGAAAAGCTTTTAAAATTTCTTGAAAAATAGTATCAGTCGTTTCTAAAACTGTATTATCAAAATAGTTTTCTGCTGTTTGAATGATATTAGATGGTATTTGACTCATTATGAATTTTCTTTTTTCTACTATATAGAATAATGTACTACACACCTGAAAATTTGAAATTTATATTTTTAGCATCACCTTAAAACAGCTGATTTAGATTATTTGTTTTAGCTTGGAATTTTTGCAAGTATCGATCTTGAGAGTGTTGGTTTTACATTTCCGATTCTTAAATAAATTTTAATTTGTACCACTCGATATAACTTTTACCCTTTCTCAGTAATGTTTTGAACCAATCTGTAAGCAGGCACACGCCATAAATAAATCAATGATAAGTTAAATAATTCGAACAGATACTCGCTTGTTATAACTTGATGCGATTGGGTTTTGAACAGGCGAAACTTATAATTGAAAAAGGGAAAATCATGGCTTATCAATCTATTAATCCATTTACCAATCAAAAATTGAAAGACTACCCCTCCCATAGCGATCAAGATATTCAAAATGCACTGGATGGTGCGGAAAAGATTTTAAAATCAGAATGGTCGAAGCAGGCCGATTTAAGAATTAAAGTATTAAAGAACATAGCCGAGCTTTTAAGAGAGCAAAAGTCTGAACTGGCCAAGCTCATGACTCTGGATATGGGGAAACTGATCAAGCAGAGTGAAGGCGAAATCGAAACCTGTGCCAAAATTGCAGAATACTATGCTGATCATGCCAAAGAATTTTTAGCGCCCGTGTCCTATGAAACGGAACTGGGCGAAGCTTGGGTCGAGCATCATCCATTGGGCATTGTTATGGCAGTTGAACCGTGGAACTTTCCGTTTTATCAACTGATGCGAGTGTTTGCACCGAACTGTGCCATCGGTAATCCGGTTCTGGCAAAACATGCCGGAATTGTACCGCAATGTGCGGAAGCCTTTGAACAACTGGTCTTGGATGCAGGCGCACCCAAAGGTGTCTGGACCAATCTGTTTATCAGTGGTGATCAGGTCGCTGAGGTGATTGCAGACAAGCGTGTGCGTGGTGTGGCATTGACAGGTTCAGAAGGTGCGGGCAGTGCAGTCGCTGAAAAGGCCGGAAAACATCTTAAAAAATCAACGCTGGAACTGGGCGGTAATGATGTGTTCATCGTACTCGATGATGCAGATCTGGAACGCGCGATCAAGTTAGGCTGTCAGGCGCGTGTCAATAATGCCGGGCAGGTATGTACGGCGGCGAAGCGATTTATTCTGCATGAAAAAATTGCCGAACAATTCAAGGCCGGCATGCTGAAAGCTTTTGAACAGTTAAAACTGGGTGATCCGCTCGATCCTGAAACCACTTTAGGACCGCTGTCTTCAAAAGATGCGCTGGAAAAACTCAGCGAGCAGGTCGAAAAGGCAGTAGCACAAGGCGCGACTGTGGTCACTGGCGGCAAAGCTGTAGAACATCAAGGCAATTTCTATGCACCAACCATTCTGGAAAATATCACGCGTGAAAATGAAGCCTGGTATGAAGAATTTTTTGGCCCAGTGGCACAAATCTATGTGGCGAAGGATGATGATGAAATTGTCGAAATTGCCAATGATTCCAATTATGGTCTGGGTGGTGTGATTCATTCACAGGATATCGAGCGGGCGAAAAAGCTAGCGTCACGGGTAGAAACTGGCATGATCTGGATCAACTGGTTTACTGATACCACGCCTGAGTTACCATTTGGTGGAATTAAAAATTCCGGTTATGGGCATGAACTATCGATTGATGGTTTTAGAGAATTTGTGCAGAAGAAACTAGTTGTCGTCAGAAGCCCGAAAAAATAATATGATCTGATGTCAAAGAAGCCACTATTCAGTGGCTTCTTTGTCTGGTTGGTCTGGATATTCTTCACGTTTGCCGCCTTCATAACTGGCAAAGCGCGGATGTTCTGGTGCAAATGACGGTTCAGCACTTGGCCAAGGCCAGCCACCAAACTGGGTTTCGCGATAACGGCGAAAAGCAGTATCTAGCTCTTGCGCACTATTCAGCACAAAAGGCCCATGCATAGCCACCGGTGCACCGATCGGTTCACCTTCCAGCCATAAAATATGTGATTCCAGCAGCCCACCTTTGAGCTGAATATCTGCATCCGGTTTGAGTTCAAGTAGATGCTTCGGCGCTATCTTCTGTCCTTCCAGTTCCAGGCTTTTACCTTGATAAAAATAACAAAAACGCGTTGCAGTAGCAGTGCTGGCAGGAATGGTTAATTCTGCTTCCGGCTTTAAAGTGATTAAATACATATTGAGTTGATTCTCTGGCATGGCTGCCCATGAATGTGGCGGACGATCCAGTGCCTGAGTCTGTTTAAACTGTCCTGAAATGACCCGGATCTCCGCTTTACGTCCGGTCGCATCGGCTGAAAATACATGTGGAATATGTTCACGCCACAACATTTTATAATCGGCCGGCTGCTTTTTTTGTTCCGGTGAGGAATTCAGCCAGATTTGAAACAGCTCCAGAGGATTGTCCTGATCCTGATGGACTAAAGGAAACATCTCGCAATGCTGTACCCCATTGCCGGTAGTCAGCCATTGCACATCACCCGCGCCATAACGTCCCGAGTTTCCCAGCGAGTCAAAATGATCGACATACCCGCGCTCGACAATGGTAATGGTTTCAAAGCCAGTATGCGGATGCTCCGGAAAGCCCGGAATACTCTCGCCATAATACATGTCATATTCATGCTGCTGTGGCGGGGAAACTGGGCCTAATTCGGCATTGCCTTGTGGATAATGATCTTGATGGTGAACGGTAAAAATAAAAGGATCTTTCAGATCAAGCCGGGATGTGACTGGAACCACAGAATACAGCACTGAATTCGACATGATTGAACTCCTGATGATCTGATTAGATGAAAATTGTTGATCTAAATGTAATTTTTATAATCCATAACAGTGTATAGCCTGCAAGGCGATTGAGGAAGACATGTTTCGATCAATCGCCTCAAAATGAGATTTTTAGGTATTTTAAGTATTATCCTGATCAGTATTGCTCTCTGATTCCTGATCTGGATTCTGGATCAGCAAGCCGGCCAGTTTGACCATTTCGGATTGCACATTAACCATCTGGGATTCAATCTTTTTCAAGTTCACTTGGCTGAAATCCACCTGACCATTTAAAAGAGGAGAAGCCAGAACTTGCTGATTGGCGGTCATAATGTTGTCACGAATCTGGTCAATTTCCTGACTTTTCAAGTTCAGGTTGCCTAACACCTGATTAAAACTGCTGAGTTGCTGTTGTAGCTGGGTCGCAGTGGACTGCAGTTGCTGGGTATCTTTAGCTTCGACCGCCGTTTGCAGTTCGGTCTGGGTCTGTTTTAACTGTTCTACATAACTGCCGGCCTTGAGCTGCAAGTCGGCGACATCACGAACCATATAAAACATATTGCCCGATTTAAGTTCGGTTTGTGCTGCTGAACTCTGTTGCTGAGAGGCTGGTTCCAGATCTGAGGTCGTGGTATCTGCCTGTTCAGCCGGTGCTTCGACAGCCTGTTCACAGCCCATCAGTAAAATTCCAGAGCTAAATAATGCGAAAGGAAGGACAGCATTGGCAAGAATCTTGGACATGGAATCAGGGTCTCGATACAGGTGATGGAATTTGAGTAGTATTTAATATAAGGACAAACTATGGAGATAAAAAAGATTGTTGCAAACTCATAACAATTCTTCTGGGTTGCGAACGTTGCTCTATTCAAAAACAAGAAAAAGATTATTAAAAGCTGGTAAAGAAGTACTTTGCTCTCACCAAATTGGCTTGTTTGGCCTGCAATCACTTTGAAAATGTTTTTAGGTGAATTTTAATGCAATTAAATAATCGTTTTTAAATAAAAAAAAATAAGTATCTACCAAGAAAATAGATACTTATTTCAAGCTTGATGCTTATGAGAATAATCGAGAATTATTTTGCAAGTTCTGCATTCACTGCATCGACAATCCGTTGATCATCTGCAGTAATATCTGGAGCAAAACGTGCCACTACTTCACCATTTTTATTGATCAGGAATTTTTCAAAGTTCCAGAGCACTTCTGGTGGCTGATTTGGGGTTAAACCATAATCGACCAGATCTTTCCACCAAGGGCCTTCACCGATACGTTCCGGTACAGCCTGCGTAAGGTTGGCATATAAAGGATGCTTGTCTTCACCCGCGACAGAGATTTTAGCAAATAGCGGGAAGTCGACTTTATAATTTACTGAACAGAATTCCTGAATCTCGGCTTCGCTACCCGGTTCCTGTTCCAAAAAGTTATTGGCAGGGAAGCCCAGAATTTCCAGACCTTCCGCTTTTTTGTCCTGATACAGTTTTTGTAAGCCTTCATATTGCGGCGTCAGGCCACATTTAGATGCGACGTTAACCACCAGCAAAACCTTACCCTGGTACTGGTTTAAAGTGGTTTCTGTTCCGTCAATGGTTTTGACTGGAATGTCATATACAGAGCGAGTCATTAGATTTCCTGTTTATTGCGACTGAACGGTATTTGTTTTTAACGGGTATTCGCTTTCAGTACAAGTAGAAACAGGTGAGCTTAGTTACTTAAAGCTGCAAATTGCCTCAATATTATGTGAAAAATCTATTATGCTAGGATGCGCGAATAGGCATAGCTTAATAACAAGACCAGCGAATCATGGATGAAAGTATGACACAGCAACAAAAGGCAGTCTGGTGGGCCATGGCCTTACCACTGGCCGCAGTTTTGATTTGGTCTCTGAATATGACGGTTACCCGTTATGTGGCAGATTATATTTCTCCCATCAGTATCAGTTTTTATCGCTGGGCCTTGGCCTTGCTGATTTTAACGCCATTCATGTTGCCCAAAGTCAAAGCAGCGTGGCCGCAGATTCGTCCGCATCTCGGACATTTTGCCATTTTGAGTGCGCTGGGAATGGTGCTGTATCAGGGGCTGGCTTATAGCTCGGCACACTATACCACTGCCACCAACATGGGCCTGATCAATGCCTTTATTCCTATTTTTACCATTATCGTGGGTATTTTTGTTTTAAAGATTCGCCCGACACAGGCTGCAGTGCTGGGAAGTCTCTTGTCCTTTATTGGTTTGATGTATGTCATGGCACAAGGGCAGGGCCTGCAGTTTTTAACTGTCGGTGAAAGTTATATTGGCGATCTGTTGATGTTGATCGCAGTATTTTTCTATGCCTGTTATGGCGTGTTTCTGAAAAAATGGCAGATTCAGATTCCACTCTTAGTGAGCCTGTATATCCAGATTTTTATGGCCTTTCTCTATCATAACCTGAGTTCGATATAAAAAAAGAGTAGAAAAAAAGCCCTGTTTTTGTAACATATTGGTTCTCAAGACAAAATGTTATAAAACAAGGCTTCTCAATGGATCATATTACCGAATTATTTTGTATTTTGGATGATTTCTGCAAAAAATTTAATGAATCTTTAGAGAAAGCTTTAATTTCTAATCAAAAAACCAGGTTGAAAAAGTCAGCTTTAAGCTTGTCTGAAGCAATGACCATTGTCATTTTATTTCATCAATCCGGTTTTAGATTCTTCAAATATTTTTATTGCCAAATGATCGTTCCATTCTGGAAATCTGCTTTTCCTAAACTGCTTAGCTACAACCGATTTATTGAAATCATGCCCCGTTGTTTGCAAGCTCTGAGTAGTTTCTTCCATCAGGTGAAAGGAAAAGATACGGGAATCAGTATCATTGACTCCACTAAATTGGTAGTTTGCCATAATCTTCGGATTAAAAGGCATCGTGTATTTAAAGGCTTGGCCGGTCGTGGAAAAAGTAGTACGGGTTGGTTTTATGGTTTTAAATTACATCTCGTTATCAATAATTTAGGTGAAATTATTAATCTCAAGCTGACATCGGGAAATGTTCATGATGTTGCTATATTAGAATCTTTAACTCAAGAATTAAAAGGGATCCTACTCGGAGACAAAGGCTATTTGAGCAAAGCAAAAGCCGAAGCTTTAGCAGCAAGAGGACTGAAAATATTGACCCCATCACGTCGGAATATGAAAAATAAACCCATCCAAACTGAAGAAGAAAAACAATTACTTTGCAGAAGAGGATTGATCGAAACAGTGAATGATCAATTAAAAAATTTACATCAACTTGAACATTCACGTCATCGTTCGGTAAATAATTTCATGGTGAATATCATGGCTGCTGTAGTGGCTTATTGTTTGAACCCCAATAAGCCAACTTTCCAAAATATGCTAAAAGGTTAAGTGGATTTCATCGAACTCAGGTTATCATATTCCTTTGGTATTGATTTTAGGTCTGGATAGCATCAATCATGCTAATGCAGCCAGCATTATCTATGCCGGAATTTTTCCTTCTATTGCCGCACCCTTGTTCTGGATGATGGCTGTGCAACAACTTGGTCCCAATCGCAGCAGTATTTTTATGAATCTGATGCCTGTCTTTACCGCAGTAGTCGCATATTTGTGGCTGGGCGAAGCCTGGACCATGTATCACAGTATCGGCGGTGGCATCATTTTACTCGGAATCCTCTGGGCACAATATCCCGGAAGATCCGCTTAATCAGGAATTAAAAGAGCTGATTAAGAATTTTTTCTGATTAAATATTGATCTTTTGAACAATTTTTTTTAATTGAAATCCCCTTTTAAATGCTAATTTTCAAATGTTAAAACAAATAGAAAAATATCGTTTTATTTTAAAAAGAGAATAGAAAGAGCAAGATATTTTGAATATTGGTCAAAAATTGTTTGCTATTAATAGAAAATATGTATTATTTGATTGTTTTATTATACTTGTCGTTGTACTCAGTTTCTTTCATAATGCGCCCATCGAGAATGATCAAGCAAGAAAATCCTTGTTTTATCAGACTCCCAGAGATTTTCTGAACCCTCTGGATGTGATTTATGCACATCCTTTTTTATGCTCAGCCATCCCTATATGGCTGAGCTTTTTTTGTCTTAAAACTTTAGTCGGGCTTGAGTGTCCCGACTAAATCAGACACGAATAACTACGCCAGTCACTGCATCAATGATCCGGCTTGGTTGCTGACTTAAACCGAGGTCACCATTCAGATAATTCAGGTTCTGGTCAAAATAGCGGATCGCATCCTGCAGTGAGCGGGCAGGTTCCATGCCGGCAGGGTTGGCACTGGTAGAAACGATAAAACCGCCAAAGGCCTGACACAATGCGACACAGAGCGGGTGAGTGGTCACGCGGACGGCTACTTTAGGATGATGACCTTTAATCCAGTCAGGAATATCTTTATTTGCAGGAAGCAGCCAGGTGGTCGCACGCTCAGCAGGCCTGTCATTGCTCCAGGATTCAATCACTTTTTCACGCATTTCTTCGCTTAAATCCTGCAGCAGGTGTTCTACCTGTGAAAGATGAGCTGCCAACAAAATTACACCTTTCTCAATCGGGCGCTGCTTCAATTCTAAAATTTGATGAAATGCCTGTTTATTATAGGGGTCGCAACCCAAGCCCCAAACAGCCTCTGTGGGATATGCCAAGACTTGTCCGTCTTTAAGCCATGCTGCTGCTTCGGCAACAGAGGTAGTGATCATGTGGATACCTTATATTAAACAACAAAGCGCTATTGTGAACTTTATTTGAGAATCCGACAACGTAGATACAGGCCGGCTTGCTGGGTACAAAAACCGAGTAACTCCAGCTCCATCAGTTGACTGGTCAGCGCAGACACTTCTTGCTGTACCTGTGTCCTCAGCTGATCCAGACTCTGTCCCACCCAGTCCAGTTGATTATAAAGACTGAGCAGATGTGGCGGAATCTGCTGAGGTTCTGCTTCAGTAACTTCCATTTTGGTGGTGTTTTCCATCGCTTGCCATTGCGTCGCCAGTGCCAGTTCTTCGATGACCTGCTGCGGGTGATCAATCAAAATTGCACCTTCACGAATCAGTTGGTGGCAGCCCTGATGATGCTCGCTGTAAATATGTCCCGGAATGGCAAACACAGTTTTACCTTGCTCAGCTGCCAGTTTAGCCGTAATCAGAGAACCACTTTTTAATGCAGCCTCTGCCACAATCACACCTAGACTTAAACCACTGACGATTCGGTTGCGCCGTGGGAAATGGTGTTGCAAAGGCAGCGTATCTGGTAGAAACTCACTGATGACTGCACCATCGTGCTCAATGATTTGCTGGCGTAGTGATTGATGTTGTGCTGGATAGGTTTGATTCAGTCCAGTCGCCATCACTGCAATTGTCCCTTGATGCTGTAACGCAGCCCGATGCGCTGCTTCATCAATACCGTATGCCAGACCGCTATTGATATAGAAACCCTGTTCACTCAAATAAAAGGCAAAATCATAAGCCACTTGCCGGCCATGCGGACTCGGCTTGCGACTGCCCACAATTGCAATCTGTGCCTGAAGCAGGGTATCAGGTCGACCTTGACCAAAAATGATCGGTGGTTTATCTACATAAGGATGCAACTGCTGCGGGTAATGCGGATCGCTATGCAATAAAATAAAATCGCTATCCTGCTGGATCTGTTGCAGACAACGCTGAAATTTCTGTTGCGCTTCTGGGAGGTAAAACTCTTTTAAGCGCTGCACATGATTGGCATGAAGGCCGAGTGCTTGCCAGACGGGTACTTGATCCGGCTGAAGGGCATGCGCCAGTTCGGCATAATGTTGACTGATTTTATAGAAACTCGAAAGAGAATGCTGAACCAGATACCATAACGTAATTGTTTCCAGTTGCGCGCGTGATAACGGGTTCAGCATATTGAGACCTATAGGGTTGTCTTCTTATTATTAAGTTTTTTTATTTAGACAAATATTTATTCATCTAAAAGAGGTGCTTGAATTCCTGCACCAACCTTGATTGGTAATTCGCTCTCTAGCACATAGGCATAGCTTAATTGATCGAAGTTTTTGAATACCATGATTTGGCCAATACGCTCACCTGGCAATTGCACACGTTCTTTAGTTTTAGGATCAGTGACCACTTCACCTTTTTGATTCACACTAAAGACATGACCCGTCTGAACTCCATGTGCCGTACCACGGTCAATGGTGACAACACTATGACGTGCTGCTGTACCAATTGACCCCAATACACGCACAATCTGGCCACCGGCAGCAATATTTTCTGCATTGGTCGGATAGAACAGAGTCGGTAACATTGGATCGTATTCAGGGAGTACACGGTCACCGCGACGTACTTCAGCATTGTAACTATCTGTCAGTTCAAGTGTGGTGACATCACCTTCGCCACGAACTGCAATACCAGATGCCACCTGTTGCAGCTCCAGTGCAGCCGTATATTTCTTGCCGTTTGCATCCGTAAATACATACGGTTCCGCTTCACGATACACCGCATAGCGTTGGCCAACTACCAGACCGTGACCACGTGCATAAACTTTCTGGCCTTTGCCAGCCAGTACGCGCTGATCTGCAGTTCCGAGAATGTAGGGTGTGCCCTGAACTGAATCAGGTGCCAGAAGGGTATAGCGTTCCAGCCACTGCTTGATATGCTCAAGCGGAATCACTGGAATGGTATTATTTAAAGATTCAACCCGAATCTGGGGTTGCAGAGAAGTACTGCCAAGATAGCGGCTGATAATACCTTCACAACCATCACCTTCGTCTTTACCAATAATTGGACGGCCCTGGTAATCGCACATTAACAGGCGGTCACCCGGGAAAATCCAGTGTGGATTTTTCACGTGCTTATTGCTGGCCCAGATTTCCGGCCAACGTACCGGATTTTTCAGGAAACGTTTCGAGATGTCCCAAAGCGTATCGCCTTTTTTCACCACATAAACGTTCGGTGCATCGGCTTTTAATGCCGGTGGATTGACGTTGCGTGCAGGTGCTGCCTCGGCAGAATGAATGGTCCCCATACTGACGCCTACACAAACGGCAAGTGCCAGCATCTGATTTTTAAACCCCAAGGCACTAAAAAATGGCATGCCCTTCAAAACCTTTTTCATTATCATAATTCCTAAAATTATGTGCGTAGTTGCGTTATAATAACGATCTTACACACATTTTTTTGATGAAGCATTCCCTTCATTTGGTTTTTTGATCAATGGCATAATTGAGGACGCAGTATGGCCTTATTACCTATTTTAAGTTTCCCGGATCCCCGTCTTCGTACCATTGCACAACCTGTCGAAGAAGTGACTGATGAAATTCGTCAGCTCGCTGCGGATATGTTTGAAACCATGTATGAAGCACCAGGTATCGGACTTGCCGCGACTCAGGTGGATCGTCATATTCAGCTGATTGTTATGGATCTGTCTGAAAATAAAGATCAACCGATGGTGTTTATTAACCCCAAAATCACACCATTGACTGAAGAAACGCAGCCTTACGAAGAAGGCTGTCTATCAGTTCCTCAAATATACGATAAAGTTGATCGTCCGTCACGCGTAAAAATTGAGGCAATTAATCTGGAAGGTCAAGCATTTGAGCTCGATGCTGACGGACTTCTCGCTGTGTGTATCCAACATGAAATGGATCACTTAAATGGCAAATTATTTGTCGATTATTTATCGCCATTAAAACGTCAACGTGCACGTGAAAAAGTGGAAAAACTGGTCCGCCAACGTAATAAAGACAAGGTGGCAGTGAAACGCTAGGATCATTTTAAAGTTTATTTAAATGGTCTAGCAAAGCCCAATTCTGATTGGGCTTTGCTATAATCGACATAAGCATGTTTTAGGAATAGCCTGTGTTTTTACGCGCGGGGCTGCTATTTGCATTTGCAGCTGTGTTTCTACAGATTGCTGTATTTTTACAGCCTTTGTTACCGAAGCAATATCAAGTTGCTCCGGTCTGTGAAATCATCACGCGTGCGCTTTTTATCGCCACAGATGCCCATGCGCAGTATAGCGCTGGCGAGCATAGCCACCTTGTCCAATCCGATCATCTTCAACATGATCATCATGATGCCAATCATCAGTGTCAGTACTGTACGGTTTATGCCAATTTAGTCTTACCGCCTGATCTGGACATCAAACAGGTTCTTGACCGGATTCATGTCCGTTTAATTGCTTATCAAAAAACCTTTAAGCATGTCTGGTTTGTCCTTCAGCAACTCTTCTTAATTCCTCAGGGGCGAGCGCCACCACTACCTGCATAAATCTGCATTTTTCAGCTTGGGTTGGTATTGACTCAAGCCGTGCCTAATTTATGTATTTAGTGAGATAGAGAAATGGCTCAGCCTAAATTTTCTTTACAGCCACTTGCGGCTGCGATTTGTGTTGCTTGTTATTCTTCGGTGGTGATGGCCAATGATGCCATGCCGGTGCAGACGTTTGCCCCGATTGTAGTGACGTCAGCAGCAGGTAATGATGCCAATGGGCTGATTGTCCGCGCCGACCCTAAACAGCCGATTCAACCGATTCCTGCCAGTGATGGTGCGGATTATTTACAAAGTATTGTCGGCTTTAGTTCGGTCAATAGCGGTGCCGGCACCAATGGTGATGTGACGTTTCGCGGCATGTTTGGTTCACGAATTAAAATCCTGACTGATGGCACGGAAAACCTGGGGGCCTGTCCAAGCCGGATGGATTCGCCGACCTCCTATATTTCCCCGGAAAGCTATGACCGTATTTCGGTGATTAAAGGCCCGCAGACGGTGCAATATGCCAATACTGGCTCTGCGGCAACGGTGATTTTCGAACGTACACCGGAACAGTTTGATCAAGATCAAAACTATCGTGGTCAGGCCAGTGTCTTGATGGGATCTTTCGGGCGCCTTGATCATAATGTCGAAGTCGCAGCAGGCGATGAACAGAAATATATCCGTCTGAATACCAATCGTTCGGTATCGAATAGTTATCAAGATGGGGATGGAAATACAGTTCCTTCAGACTGGGAACGCTGGAATACTGATTTGGCGATTGGCTGGACACCAGATGAAGATACTTGGGTCGAGCTAAGTGGCGGTAAGGCAGATGGTGAATCAGTTTATGCTGGCCGTACGATGGATGGCTCTCAATTTGCACGTGAAAGTTTAGGTTTGCGTGTACAAAAACAAAACCTAACAGAGACACTTAAGAAAGTAGAAGCGCAGGTCAACTACAATTTTAATGACCATGTCATGGATAATTTTAGCTTACGTCAAGTTGATGAACCTAATAAAGCCATGACCGTTACACGTCGAACTTTAAATTCACGACTATCAATGACTCATGAGTGGGATAAGCTACAGTTAGTCAGTGGTGTAGATTCTCAATTAAATAAACATGCGGGCGGTATGTACCATTCGACTAAACCCATGATGAACTCTCATGTAACAACAGATATGAAATTCCAGTCCTATGGGGTTTTTGCTGAGTTAAGTCATGAACTAAGTGATAACAATAAATTGGTTACTGGTGTGCGGGTCGATCAAGTGGACATTGATGCCTTAAAAACTGGACAGAACCGTCAGGAAACCTTGCCAAGTGGCTTCATTCGTTTTGAAAATACCCATCCAGAACATGATGATGGTAAAACCTATATCGGACTGGGGTATGTGGAGCGTGTGCCTGATTATTGGGAATTATTTAAGACCGATTATCATGGAATAACTGCAAATACATTTAAGCAACTGGAAACGGAAAAGACCTTACAACTCGATCTGGGTTATCAACATCATCATGGCGCGTTTAATTCTTGGGTATCGGCTTATGCCGGTGTGATTCAGGATTTTATTCTGATGACTTATCCTAAGTCTGGAAACTCTGGGCATAGTCATCCTATGAATAATGATATGGGGGGGATGCAGCCAACAAAAATGAATAGTGCGGATTCAAGAAATATCGATGCAACCATTGCAGGCGCAGAAGCTGGAATTGGTTATCAGTTTACTGATGCAATTCAGGCAGATATCAGTGCCATGTATGCTTGGGGTGAAAACACCACAGATAATACGCCGTTACCACAAATCTCTCCTTTGGAAGCCCGTGTTAACTTGCGCTATGTTCAAGACAAATATAATTTTGGATTGCTATGGCGTGTAGTGGATGGTCAAAACCGGATCAGTCTTAACGAAGGTAATATTGTGGGTTATGACAACAAGCAGAGCGCAGGCTTTGGCACTTTGTCTTTAAACGGTAGCTACCATGTCATGGATAGCGTGGATGTATCAGTCGGAGTCGATAATGTTCTAGACCGGACTTATACCGAGCACTTAAATAAAATGGGTGCTTCCGGTACAGGTTTACCAATAACCGAACAGTTTAATAATATGGGACGTAATTACTGGGCACGTGTCAGTATGAAATTCTAATTATTGCTTAATATTCTAAAAGCCATTGCTCAATAGCGATGGCTTTTTAATTTTTAGCGTTGCAATAAATTTCCATATTTAAATCGGGCCTATGTATCTTGGAAGAAGACCAGATAAAACAAGTTTTATGTATATAAACGCCAGGTTGTTGAAGAATCAAACAAAAATAGAATGTGAATTGAACGATATAAGTCGTGTGATAAAGACTTTTATAATTTAAATTCAAATAAAACAATATCTTATTATGTTAATAGATGGGTTTTGTTGAATGTGCTCAATAAAATTCAAAAATAATGAAAATAAATTAACGATATATAACAGTTACTTATATTTTTATTGGTTTGAAAAATAAACACACGGTAAAAAATCTTTGCAAGAAGTGTTGCAAGCCCTCTGAAATGCTGTAGAATGCACATCCATCGGCGGTGATGTTGATTAAAACTTGTTGAGAAACAAGGATTTAGCCTAAAGGGTGAAATCTAGAAGTCTTGAAGAAGTTTAAAAATAATCAATAAAACCTGTTGACTCTTTAGAAATAAAGAGTAATATAGCCGACCTAGCTTGCTGGTGACGAATTAGCAAGAAGATCATTAAGAGATTATGAAGAACAACTTGT
>NZ_JARDAL010000065.1:0-13777 GCF_048957595.1 Acinetobacter sp. AS5
TGGAAAGGATTCATATGCTGCACCTTTAGCTAAAACAGTCTTCAGCTTACCATTCGTGGTTATTTGCAACAGTGCCGTAATTCCACCCAGGAAGAATGCCAAGCCCTGGAAAGATTCTAAAATCAGTTCAATAGAACGAAATGAGTTACTTCAAACGGTTAAGCATTTAGGCAGAACCCTATGGAAAAAATGGTCGGGCTATCACCGTCGCAGTTTGGTGGAAACCAAGATGCATTGCATCAAATTATTAGGAGATAAGCTGACGGCAAGACATTTTCAAAGTCAGCTCAATGAAGTTCATGCGCGTGTGGCAGTTCTGAATAGATTTACGGAATTAGGTAGACCTCACACCCAAGTTGTCACTTAAATTTGAATGGATTGGGGAAAACTCAGCTTTTGAATGTTTATGCAACAAAGCCGGTTTTAGTTATAAACTTATTCATTCAGGAATTATATTGCTGAATGAATAAGTCTAATTGATTTATTTATGCAACCCAACTATTCATTTGATTCATTATTTTTAACTTGTTTTTGTTTAGAATTTTCAACTTTAGAAGCTTTTAAATTCTTTTCAAGAAATAACAAGCCGCCATCTGCATAACTAAAACTTGCGATACTAAAGAATGCACTAATTAACAGTAATTTAGTACAAAATTTATTTTTGAATAGCATGTTTATTTACTCTCATTTAATACTTGTTAGATATTCTAACTTTAAAGAATTAACACCCAGAGGACTCATAAATTACATTCTTGTAATTTTAAAATGTCTCAGGATGGTGTTTAAAGTGCGTGTGATAAATAGAAGTGTAATACAGGAAAATGGTAAGGTTTATCAGCCTAGTCATCTGTCCATTATGTAGAAAGAGCAGCACTTTAATGTTTATGCTGTTCCAATGTATTACATTCCTTACTTTCTATTTGTAACGTAATTTCAGTAATATTATGATTATGTTTTAGAACTTCTAAGGCCTTTTGATAGAGTTGATCTGTATTGCTATTCGGAGCAACCAAATGAGCAGTTAAATGAATATTTTTTGAGGATATAGCCCAGACTTTCAACTGATGAATCCCTTCAACGCCCTCTAGCTTCAATAAATCATTTCTTAACGACTCAATATCAATCTCATCAGGAACTCCTTCAAGCAGAATATTAATACTTTGTTTTAATAAAATCCAAGTTCGAGGTAAGACCCAGAAGCCAATTAACACAGCGATTACGGTATCAACCCACATCCACTGGGTAAAATAAATAACTATTCCTCCGATAATCACGCCTATCGATCCTAGAGCATCACTAAGAACTTCTAAATATGCACCTTTTATATTTAGACTTCCTTCAGCACTAGCAGAAAGGATTTTCATTGAAATCAAATTTACGACCAAACCAATGACCGCGACAATCATCATTTCAACACTTTGAATTTCAGCAGGGTTCGTAAAACGTTGATAAGCTTCATATACAATATATATTGCTACCACAAAAAGCATCACCGCATTAAACAGAGCCGCTAAAATTTCAAATCGCTGATAGCCAAAAGTTCTTTTATCATCTGCGGCTTTTTTACCAATTTTGATAGCGGCAAGAGCAATAGCTAAAGCGGCTACATCAGTAAACATATGAGCTGCATCAGATAACAAAGCCAAACTTTGGGTAATAAAAGCAGCGACAACTTCTACTATTAAAAAAGTAGTCGTTAAACCTAAGGCAACCATTAACTTCTTACTATTTTCTTCAGTAACAACCGCATGGCTATGATCATGATGTTCTGACATAAAATATTTTCCTTATTCTATTTATGATGAGCAGAGATATTGGATAACAGCCAATATCTCTGCTGTAAATCGACTAATCTATTGGATTAAGAAACTTTCTTTTCATTCATCCAGCGGTACAGTACGGGCAATAAAACCAATGTAAGCAGGGTAGAGGAGATAATTCCTCCAATAACCACTGTTGCTAAAGGTCTCTGTACTTCTGCCCCAGTTCCGGTTGCCAAAGCCATCGGGACAAACCCAAGGGACGCCACACAAGCGGTCATCAGCACAGGTCTAAGACGCAAAATTGCACCCTGCCACGTTGCATAATAAAGGTCATATTGCTGTCGCAACTCTTTGATAAAGGTGAGCATGACTAAGCCATTCAGTACAGCCACCCCCGATAGTGCAATGAAGCCAACCCCTGCTGACATGGATAATGGAATGTCACGCAACCACAACGCGATTAAGCCTCCACATAAGGCAAACGGGACACCACTAAAGACCAGTAAGCTTTCTTTGATATTATGGAATACAGCCATCAATAAAATAAAGATCGTCAACAATGCGAGCGGAACCACCAATTGCATACGCGCTTTTGCAGACATCAGATTTTGAAATTGACCGCCATAATCTATCCAATAACCGCTTGGTAATTCCTGTTTGGATAACGTGCTCTGAAGTTCTGTTACGAATGAGCCTAAATCGCGTCCTTCTACATTTGCAGTAATAACCACCCGACGTTTACCATTTTCACGGCTGACCTGATTAATACCCAGGATATTTTCAACGCGTGCAACATCTTGCAGTTGGACTAAACCACCATTTGGCAATTGAACAGGAAGTAGCGCTAACTGCTCGGGACTACGCTGGGATTCATCTAGACGGATAACAAAATCAAAACGCTTGTCTCCCTGTAGAATGGTTCCAACATTTTGACCACCGACACTTGTCGCCACCAGATCCTGAATTGCTCTTACCGACAAGCCGTATTGTGCTGCTCTGGACTTATCCACCTCTACATTCAACAAGGGTAAGCCGCTGGTTTGCTCTACATTAACGGCTGTCGCGCCTGAAATTGATTTAATTTTCTGAGAAATCTTATTCGCTTCACGATTCAGAATTTCCATATCATCGCCAAATAACTTGACACCCACATCACTTCGCACCCCTGAAATTAACTCGTTAAAACGCAGTTCAATGGGTTGCGAGAACTCACTGTTATTTCCCGGCAATGTCGCTAAGAAAGTAATCATTCTTTGGCGAAGCTCATCAATCGTTTGTTTTGGATCAGGCCATTCATCATGAGGTTTTAACAGTACCACGCCATCTGAAATGTTGGGTGGCATGACATCTGTGGCCACTTCTGCTGTACCGGTACGGGCAAAGATTGCTTTAATTTCAGGAAATTCTTTCAACAGTAACTTTTCAGTATTTTCCTGCATTCTCAGTGACTGTTCTAACCCTGTACTTGGGGAACGCATTTGCTGAACAGCAAAATCACCTTCACCCAGTTGAGGTGCAAACTCGCTACCTGTTTGAGTAGCTAGCACACCCGTAAGCACTAAAATACAGGCAGCCACAATAGTCACAAATAAACGAAGCTCATAGGCTCTATCTAAAAGCAATTCATATTTAGTTTTAAGCCAATGCATCCAGCGACTTTCGGTTTCCTTGACTTCTCCAGTGACAAATAGGGCAACTGCGGCTGGCACAAAAGTGACAGATAAAATCATGGCCCCAATTAAAGCCAGTACAACCGTCATTGCCATAGGATGGAAAAGTTTGGCTTCTACACCCGTCAGGGTAAAGATAGGTAGATAAACTACCAAAATAATTAACTGTCCAAAGATGAGAGGACGACGCGCCTGTTTTGCAGCCAAGAAGACTTCTTTAAATCTTTCAGAACGGCTAAGTAAACCACCTTTCAGCTTCTGAGCTTCTGCTAGCCGACGGATACAGTTTTCTACAATAACCACTGCACCATCAATAATAATACCGAAGTCCAGTGCCCCTAAACTCATCAGATTTGCACTAATCTTCTGCTCTGCCATTCCCGTCAAGGTAAACAACATTGAGAGTGGAATAACGCAAGCCGTGATCAGCGCAGCACGGAAATTACCTAGAAAGAGAAATAAAATAACAATGACGAGGATTGCACCCTCAATCAAATTTTTCTGAACGGTTTTGATCGCCCGATCAACCAAATGCGTACGGTCATACACAGTCTCAATCACCACACCTTTAGGTAGCGATTGCTGGATCGATTGCACCTTTTCATCAATGGCTTGAGCAACGGTACGGCTATTTTCTCCCATCATCATCATGGCAATACCCAATACAGTTTCTTCACCATTATAGGTTGCAGCCCCTGTTCTCAAGTCATGACCAATTGAGACATTGGCGACATCTGCCACCCGAATCGGATAGCCGTTTTTATTGGCAATACTGATGTTCTGGATATCTTCAATCGTGTTTAAAGTGCCAGGAACACGAACCGTTAGCTGTTGTCCATTTTTCTCAATATAGCCAGCACCACGGTTTTCATTATTTTCTGTTAAGGCGGTTTGTAAATCAGTCAAAGGAATTTGCAATTGTTGTAATCGGTTCAGATCAGGGGCAACCACATAGGTTTTATTAAAGCCACCGATACTGTTGATCTCCGCAACGCCTTTTACACGCTGTAATTGCGGCCTTACAATCCAATCCTGAATTTCACGTAAATCCATCGCAGAATAAGCGGTTCCATCCGGTTTTTTAGCATTTGGTTCGGCTTTAATCACCCATTGATAGATTTCACCTAAACCTGTCGAAATAGGTGACATGTTAGGTTGCACATCTTCAGGCATTTCTCCCATTGCTTCTTGCAAGCGCTGGTTGATAAGCTGTCTGGCCCAGTAAATATCCGTGCCATCTTCAAAAATGATGGTCACTTGCGATAAGCCGTAGCGTGAAATCGAACGGGTTTGTTCCATTTTCGGCATGCCTGACATGGCATTCTCAATTGGATAGGTAATCCGCTGTTCCATTTCCAAAGCCGTAAAGCCATTGGCTGAAGTGTTAATCTGCACCTGAGTATTGGTAATATCCGGTACAGCATCAATCGGTAACTTTTGATAACTATAAATACCAATAGCAATCCAAGCCGCAATAAACAGCATGACCCAGATTGCGTTATGAATAGAAAACTGGATCAGCCGATCAAACAGCCCTTCAGGTTTTACCGATTCGTGGTCTGGAATGTGAGGGCTTTTAGTGCTCATGTGAAGCCTCTCCTTTTTCCATCTCAGATTTCAGTAAGAAACTGCCTTGAGCGGCATATTTTTGTCCCTGATTAAGCCCATTTACCACTTCAATCCACTGGCTATCCCCAGACGATTGACCTAATTTCACCGGTTGCGGAGTGAATTCAACTTTTTGTCCATGCTGAGTGGCGACAAAAACCACATCTTTTCCATCGACATTCTGAACTGCGGACTTAAGCACCCGTAATGCGGTACTTTCACTGCGTTGTTGCAACTGTACGTTTACCATCAAGTTTGGACGTAATTCGGTTGCATTCGATTCAACTTTTGCTCGCACCTGAAGACGACCTGTTTGAATATCCGCTTCAGTATTTAAGGTTTGAATAACCGCCCTATAGACCTTTTCAGTTTGCAAAGATTTAAATTCGATCTTTTGATTCGGGGCTAAGCCCACAATTTCAGAATTTGGAACAATAAATTCAAGCCAGAGCTGATCTAACCGGTCTATGGTAAAGAGTTGACTTGCTAACTGAACATTTTCCCCGAGAACCAAATCCTTTTTACTGATCACGCCAGAAATTGGGGCTTTTAAAATATAGCGCCCGTTACTAGCATTCACTGCACCAAATGCACTTAAACGTGATTGGGCCGCTTGAACCTGGATTTGTGCCCGTTTATAACTGTTATAAGCCCGTTGATAGTCCTGTTTTGCTGAGATACCCTGTGACCACAATTGACGCTCACGCTCAAAGTCTTGTTTCGCCAGTTCCAGATTGGTTTGTTCAATTTTAAGATTGGCCTGCTGATCAACTAGATCAGGAACAAGCAATGTAGCCAAAGGCTGCCCTTTCTGAACTTTTTGGCCGAGTTCTACATAAACATTTTCTACATGACCGCTAAAACTCGGTGAGACATGCGCTTGCTGATCCGTATTCACATTGAGTTTGGCAGGATAAGAACTTAATTTAACCACCGGACCTTGATCGACCGCTGATAACTGTATGCCCTGTTCCACCAGTTGCTTGGCCGTCAGGCTCACGCCTTCTGCATGCTCTTCGGTTTCACCGCCATGTTCTTCACTTCCATGTTCCTCTGCGCCTTCTTCCTCTGCATGTTCATCTGATGTTTCAGATTTATTCTTACCCGACAAGATCAAGAAAATACTGAGGAGTACGGTTGCGCCGATGACCAAACCAATCAGTAGAGGTTGAGAGATTTTTCCGCTCTGTTTTTTTAAGCTGTTTTTAAGATCGAACATGTTAATTTCCCCCACCAATGACAGGCATGGCCTGTATGTCTTGCCATAAGTTTTGATTGATTTGTGCAATAGCATCTTTCGACATGACTTCACTTGGGCTAATGCCTAAGCTCAAACTTTCTGCTTCAATGGCCTTTTGCCAGCCATCCCGTAACAACTGGACTTTACGCAGACGGATGTCTTGTAATTGAAGCGTGGCTTGCTGAACATCGGTTAAAGCAAACTTTCCTGCCAGAAAACCTTGTAAAGTTTTACTTTGAACTTGAGTCGCCAAAGGAATTTGAGTCTCGTCAACGACTTTGAATTGCAGCTCTAAACCCTGCAACTCGGTTAAAATTGTGCCTATTTGCAGCGCATTTTGCTTCAGATAAAATTCTTTCTGACGCTCTAATAAGTTCATTTTTTCTTGCGCGATTTTTATGCCATTTTGCTGACGATCGAAAATATTAAGCGGTACACTAACTCCGACTACTAATTGATTTTGTGTGGAGTTTTCCAAGGATTGGGTGCGGTTGACACCTAGGTTTAAAGTGGGGTTAGGACGTGCCTTTGCTCTTAGTTGATCAACCGTTGCTTGAGACTCTAATACCAGTAAAGCTCGATATTTCTCAACGTAGTTTTCCGCTAAATATTCTTGAACCTGTCCATGAGTCGATTTTGGCCAGAGCTTTTGTGAAGAGAGGTTTACCTGCAATGACTTATCAGACGTACCCCATAAATTTGATAATTGTTGGGTGGCCACTTGTACCTGTAAGTCTGCCTGTCTAAAAAGGCGTATATTTTCAGCATGACTTAAACGTGCGCGATTCACATCTACTTGCGCGATACCGCCCGCAGTAAAGCGCTTCTCGATCGCTTTAAGGTTTTCTTCACTCACCCGAAGTTGTTCATTGACAATGTTTCTTTCAAGTTCAGCAATGGCCAGTTGTGACCATACATATTTCACCGCAAGCTCAATTTGCGCTTGATAAATCTTCTGCTTCAGTGCTGTTTTATCTGTAGAGAGACTGGCTAATTTTTGGTTTGCTTTTCGCTCACCAAAAATATCCAAGGGTTGTGATATGCCAATGGCAAGCTCTTTTTCATTATTTGAACCAAAGCCCGTTTGTTCAACTGACAATTCAGGATTTTTAAACAGCTTACTTTGCTGAAGATTCGTGGCATTAATACTATTTTGCGTTTCCCAGAAATTTTGGGACGCTTGATATTGGTTAACCTGCTCAATAGCTTGCTGCAGCGTTAAATCTTGAGTACTGGCGACTACGGAAGTACTGATGCTGATCATTGCAGATAGCAAGATACCGCTACCTAAGGCTGACCAGGATAAATTCAGGATGGAGGTATCCTGATGTAATTTGTTTTTTGACATGAAAATGCCCCACGCATAATGAAATTAGGAGTGGTGGGCTTTTATAAGACTACCCCACCAATAGTAGGGGCAAATCGGGAGGCGGGGTTAATTGATTCAGATAAGGGGATTTATAAAAAGTTATTCCCAAATAAGTTGGGGTAATGCCGGTCTCAAAATCAGCTTTAAGCTTCAGATCATCGGGTGGGTCAATCTGAATCACGATTGTATTTGAGAAATGACTGCACTTTTCGTTAAAACAAACCTTCTGACAATAGTCATAGATTTCTTTATAGTTTTCTAGGGAATAAAGTGCTTGACGAGGACTATCACTCTTTTCGTCTAAATCGATTGGATTAGAGAGTATTGAATTGGGTATGTTTGGCATTTCATGCAGACACGCGGCCTCTGCCACACTCCAAATATTCTGGAATGTGAATAAGAGTACCAATATCTGGATTAGAAATGTTTTTCTCTTCATACACAAATCTGTATTTAAAACACCAATAAAGAAGCTGTCCAGATCTATCAAAGATCTGATCACAGAATTTGAGTAACCTTAAACTTTTTGCAGCCTTAAGTAAAGATATACAGAATTTTTGAAAAAAGCATAGGTCTAGATAATCAAGCTAGATTTTTTAGAACTCCACATTGGTCAATTGTACATAAGCCATCACAAGTACCTCTTAAATCAGATAATTGTTCAATAAGCTTTTGTTGCTTGATTATATTTTCTCTGATAGCACTGACATGTAAGTCAATTAATTCATTCACATCTGAACAATTTTTCTTGGGATTATCTTTATAGGTGAGTAATTGACGAATTTCATTCAAACTCATATTTAAAGTTCGGCAATTCAAAATAAACTTAATTCGCTCAACATAGCCTATATCGTAAAGGCGGTAATTTCCTTCCGTTCTTTCGGGTTCCGGAATTAAACCTTCCTTTTCATAAAACCTAATTGTTAATACTGAACATGAGGTTTTTTTAGAGAGTTCACCAATTTTTAAATGCATTGAGTTGGTATTTCCAAAAAATCTTGACTCTATAGTAACTATAGGGATTCTAATATTCAAAGTTTATAAATTTTTTTAATGGGTATAACTATGAGTGGCTGTGGATGTAGTAAAGAAACACCATGCGAAGATAAGAAATCTCAACAAGAAAATCATCCATCAATTGCAGAAGCAAGCAATTCAAAGAATTGTGATAATACGCCTAGCTGTTGTGGTGAAGAGGAAGAAGAAAAATCTTCATCTCCTTGCTGTAACACTTCAAACAGTTGTGAAGATACCGCTCAATCCTGTTGTGGTTCTGATCCCAAAGAAAATTTAAGCACTGAAAACGTTTTAAAAGATTCGCACTACATGAGTGAATACTTAGTTCCCAAAATGGATTGTTCTGCGGAAGAACAGATGGTTCGTATGGCGCTATCTTCAATTGATGGTGTTCAAAAACTCATCTTTGATTTACCTAACCGTTCTTTAAAGGTTCTACATAATCAAAAAGATGAAAATATAACCACCAAACTTGAAGCTTTGGGTTTTGGTGCAAAGCTTGTGAAGACTGAAACTTATATAAGCAATCAACAGGCTAAGCAAACAAGTACCTACACCATTCCTAAAATGGATTGCTCTGCTGAAGAGCAAATGGTCCGTATGGCTCTTGCAGATATTGAAGCAGTTAAAGGTCTTACTTTTGATCTTCCCAATCGAAAACTGAAAGTCTTCCATAATGAAGGGATTCAGCAAATTACGGCTAAACTCGAAGGACTGGGTTTTGGGGCGAAACTTGATGAAACACAGCTTTCTACAGGCGATATACCTAATGAACCTGATCCTGTGAGACAAGCTAAAGTACTTAAACTGTTATTAGGCATTAATGCTCTACTGTTCTTTATAGAATTCATCAGCGGAATTATTGCTGCGTCTACAGGATTGATTGCTGATTCTCTAGATATGTTTGCCGATGCAGCCGTTTATGGTATTGCGCTATATGCCGTCGGAAAAGCTGCGAAATATCAAATAAAAGCAGCCCATTTCGCAGGTTGGATTCAGTTATTACTTGCTGTTATCGTGATTGTTGATGTCATTAGACGATTCATGTTTGGAAGCGAGCCAGAATCAACGCTCATGATTGTTATTGGCCTGCTCGCACTTATAGCTAACGTGACATGCTTATATCTTATTTCTGGTCATCGAGAAGATGGCGCACATATGAAAGCCAGTTGGATTTTCTCGGCGAATGACGTTGTCGTAAATATGGGCGTTATATTTGCCGGTGTACTCGTGGCGTGGACGGGATCAGCTTATCCAGACTTAATCATTGGCATCCTGGTTTCTTTATTCGTGCTTAATGGTGCTCGAAAGATTTTGGCTTTGAAGTAAGAGTATCGAAAATGAATCTATTTCAAGTTAAACAAAATCAGATCGTCAAAATTAGAGATCTCAAAAAAGGTAATCAATACAGTCATACCACTGATCCCGTATTGGAACGGCTCCAACTATTAGGTTTTAGAGAGGGTGAAACTCTACAAGTACTCGCTAAAGGTGTTTTTGGCGGAGATCCTGTTTTAGTTCAGATTGAAACTTCAAGATTCGCATTAAGAAAGAATGAAGCTGAAAGAATTTTTGTAGAGTTAGTATCCAATGAAGATTAAGAATATTGCATTAGTCGGTAATCCAAATTGCGGAAAAACCTCTTTATTTAATACACTTACTGGTACGCGACAAAAAGTTGCCAACTATGCTGGGGTTACCGTAGAAAGAAAAGAAGGTTCTTTTAACTTACCTTCTGGTGATGCAATACGAGTATTGGACTTACCCGGAACTTACAGTTTAAAACCTAGTAGTTTAGATGAAGAAGTCACCAGGGCAGTTTGTTTGGGCGAGCTAAAAGGTGAAATTCTACCCGACATTTTTATATGCGTCGTAGATGCCACAAATTTAAGCTTACATTTGAGCTTGGTTCTCGAAGTTCGTGCTTTAAATCGCCCTATGATTCTTGTATTAAATATGATGGATGAGGTCAAAAAGCGTGGTATTTCCATTGATAAGGATAAACTGTCTCAACTGTTAGGTATCCCTGTAGTTGAAGCTGTCGCAGTTAAAACAAAAGGAATTCAAGATTTAATTAATCAATTAGATCAAAAAAATCTTTTTATTACTCCTTATCATTCTGAATTAAGTCATTTTGAACAGGTCAAACAAATCACCAAACAAGTTATTTTAAATAATGACAATGGTGATAAAAGAACCGCATTTCTAGATAAAATTTTTCTACATCCTGTATTAGGTTTAGTAATCTTAACTTTAACCATGTTTGTGATGTTCCAAGCGGTATTTATATGGGCAACACCTTTTATAGAATTCATTGAAAATTTTATCGTATGGCTCAGTGATTTTATTGGACCACTAATCCAACATCCTCTATTAAAAAGCTTGGTAGTCGATGGGGTAATTGCTGGCACAGGTAGCGTGCTTGCATATATGCCTCAGATTTTGATTTTATTCTTCTTCATTTTAATGCTTGAAGAGTCAGGCTATTTACCCCGAGCAGCATTTCTTTTAGATAAATTAATGTCTAAAGCCGGGCTTAGCGGCCGTTCATTTATTCCTCTGCTATCCAGTTTTGCTTGTGCGATTCCCGGAATTATGGCAACCAGAAGTATCAGCTCTGAACGGGACAGATTAGCAACAATTATGATTGCACCATTGATGACCTGTTCAGCAAGATTGCCCGTATATGCTTTATTGATCGCGGCATTTATTCCGAACCAATTAATCTACGGCTGGTTAAGTCTGCAAGGATTAGTCCTTTTTGGTCTTTATATGTCGGGAATAGTCTCAGCGTTATTAGTTTCACTCTTTCTGAAGTTGGTTCGAAAAGATAAAACTGAAAGTATTTTTATTTTTGAGCTTCCCACATACCGAATTCCAGATATTAGAAATATTGCATTAGGCTTATATGATAGGGCAACTATTTTCTTAAAACGAGTTGGTGGCATTATCGTTGCACTGTCTATCTTGTTATGGGTGCTAGTCACGTTCCCTCAAGCACCAGATAATGCAACCATGCCAGCCATTAACTATAGTTTAGCTGGTCAGTTAGGACATTTAATTCACCCTATATTTGCGCCTATTGGTTTTACATGGGAAATATGTATTGCACTCATTCCTGCTATGGCAGCAAGGGAAGTTGTAATTGCAGCTCTTGGGGTGATTTATGCGATGTCAGGTGATGAAGATACTGTAACTCAAAGTCTGTTAAGTCAAATTTCAGGCCCGGATGGATGGGGGTTAGCCACAGGTTTATCATTATTGGTATGGTTTATTTTTGCTCCACATTGTCTTGCCACGTTAGCAACAATTAGACGAGAAACAGGTAGCTGGAAACAGCCTGTCGTTATGGCAACTTATTTGTTTGCATTAGCCTACATCTTTTCATTCATCACATATCAAGTTGCGAGTAAGTTTTAATTAGCAAATGAATAAAAGAGGGGGGGGAGCTAGCTCCCCCCCCTTTATTAAATTACTCGATGTAAGCGTGGGCTTCTGAATACTTTTATCTAACTATAACAACTACTTAAATGTTTAAATCTCTAGGTTTTGAATAGTCGAGGTATCAGACGAATATAGATTGGTAAAAAGCATAGTTCAACGATAGTCTGAGTCAAGATTACAGCAGGAATTATGGGCATACTTCCCGGAATTGCAAAAGCTAATGGAAGAATAACAAATGAATTTCTATATGATGCTGAAAAGGACACAGCACTAGCAGAGCCAGATTCTAATCGAAAAATACGAGCAATTATCCAACCCACGAATGGAGCAATAATGGCAAAAGAAATATAAATTGGTAAAGCTTGAAGAGCTGCACTTTTTGCAAGCCCAATTTGAGGCATAACTGATGCTAGGACGATAAACAAAACTAGGGCTGTGGCAGGTACAGGAAATAAGTTTAGGCTTTCAGCCACTTTTTCTGCTTGTTCATTTCTATTCCCAATGAACTGAACTATAGCTGCCATTGCTAAGGGTGCAACAATGAACCATACAAACGCATGGACAAAAGGACCAATTTCAACAAGCTGAGCTACCTCTTCTCCGAGGAGTACACCAAGATAAATTGGTAGTAAGATCATTTGGATAAGCAATAATACAGGTGTCATCGCAAGTAATAATCTTGCATTACCTTTCCCAACATGGGTGAAAGTAATCACATAATCAATACACGGTGCTAGTAGAACAAAAAGTACAGCTAAACGAATAAGTGGGTTTTCAGGTAAAAATTGTATTAGACCTGCCGTAATTAAAGGTAAGGCAATAAAGTTAGTAATAAGTAATGCAGAAATAAAACGTAAATTTTTTAATGCCTTGCCAATTTCTGCAATAGGTACTTGTAAAAAAGTAGCAAATAACATTAATGCCAGTGCAGGGTTAATCAAACTTTCTAAAATCGTCGCTCCACTGATGGTTAATCCAAAAATAACTCCGATAAAGATGGTACAGAAGTAGATTTTGACTTGATTATCTTCAAGAAAATTTCGAATATTTTCCATTTTAATTGAGTTACTCACTTGCTTTTAAATAGCGGTATACCGCCTGGCGACTAATTCCAAATGCCTGGCCTAATGCCATTTTTGAAGGGTACTTTCCTTCCTTCCATTCTTGTCTTAAAGCTTCAGCCTGTTCAGGTTTCAATTTATGTACACGCCCTTTGTACTTTCCTTGAGCAGAGGCCAGTTTTATTCCTTCTTTTTGACGCTCTAAAATGATCTCACGTTCGAACTGTGCAAAAGCGCCCATCAATTGCAGCATCAAATTATCCATCGGGGTAGATTGAGCAGTGAAAGTAATATTTTCTTTTACGAACTGGATGGCAATTCCTCGTTTGACCAGTTTATCTACTTCAGTGACTAAATCTGGCACTGTTGCAAATAGAGATTTGAGTCGATGATGTTCCCTTTAAAAAGTGCTTAGAGACCGAAAACCCTGTTGATTAGACACACTTCACCCTGAGGCTGACCATAATAAAATGACGATGCTTGTCCTTTACGTAGTGCACGCATGACTTCAATACCTTTAATTGTGGTATAAGCAGTCTTCATAGATTTGAATCCTAATGTGGCCCTGATGATTCGCTTTAACTTACCATGATCACATTCAATGA
>NZ_JARDAL010000066.1:0-12263 GCF_048957595.1 Acinetobacter sp. AS5
AAAAAAAATGAGCGTATTGGCATACACTCATTTTTACTACATTTTTCTAATGTCTGCTTAACTGACTGGCATTACTCTTATTGAGGCTTTTTTAATACCCGTGACTGAAGTTCAACCAGGCCAGTCTGCATTTTTTCCTGGACCACACGCGTGAGGCTTTCAACCGTATGCCCTTCAGTGGCAATTGCAGGTAAAGCCACTAAATGTGCAATGACTTGCGGCATTTCCAGTACTTTTTTGACATGGGCGGCAAAACTGATGTTATTGACAAACGGCGCAACCATATCCAGGTCGCCCTGCTGATTCACATAACAAATCAGACAGATTTGTACAGGACGCTGCGCTTCAATCGCGGCACCTAAAATCCGGCCATGCACTTTTTTGATGGCTCGCCCATCAGAAGTCGTCGCTTCAGGAAAGAACAGCACCGGAATATTCTGTTTGAGAAAACCGGTAATTTGTTCACGGATCCTGACTGAATCTCCTGAACCACGTTTAATAAATAAAGTACCCCCACCCTTGGCCAATTTGCCTAGAATCGGCCAGTTCTCGATTTCTGCTTTTGCCAGAAAAAATACCCGCGCTCCTGAACCCAGAACGGCAATATCGAGCCAAGATACATGGTTACTGACCCATAAGGCGGGTTCACGCGGAATCTCGCCATGCACCTGCACTTCGATATTGAATACTTTGCATAACTGGCGGCAAAAATGTTGCACATAGCGGGTATTGGTCGGGTTGTTCGGATTTTTATATAA
Organism: Acinetobacter sp. AS5; assembly: GCF_048957595.1. NCBI lineage: Bacteria > Pseudomonadati > Pseudomonadota > Gammaproteobacteria > Moraxellales > Moraxellaceae > Acinetobacter > Acinetobacter sp. AS5. The sequence continues at coordinate 759 of NZ_JARDAL010000066.1, forward strand.
GCCATGACGAAAAACCAAGTAAAACCCTTCACTAATGGTAGCCAATGAAGCTGTGATTTTCCGGCTATACAGGAAAAACTTGGCCAAGCCTTCGATATCTGGAGTCTGGTTTTGTATAGTTGAGTTCATAAAAACGTCATTAAATCCTAAGCGAGATACAGGGAATATCCACGAATTAAACTCATTCTATACTGTTCATTCGCAACTTGCATTGATAATAAAAATCGACCAATAGCATCTATATCTTCAATTTTAATTGGATTAAAAAATCATTCAAAATAAAACTATCGAAATATTAGATTGAAAAGGATCGTAGCTATGCCAGATCAAACCCAGCCCGCGAACGACACACCTCCGCCTTTACAAGTGCTCAAATATATTTTGGGCGGCACCTGCATCTATGCCGTGCTACTGGTAACACTTGCACAACTGTTTATCAGCGCACTTTAAACCAAAGCCGCGCTAATTCAGTATCTGCTCAGCCCTTTTTCAACTACACTAAAGTTTTCAAGTGGAGATTGGCCTGAGTGGAATATTTACAACAACATCGAGGGAAAGAGCGCGTCATTCTGGTGAGTGTCAGCGTACAAATGCTGGATGACCTTGATGCTGAAGAGTTTCGTTTGCTGGCCCAGTCTGCAGATACTGAAATTCTCGAACATATTTATGCTCAGCGGGTGAAACCCGATGCCAAATTTTTTATCGGCTCCGGCAAGGCAGAAGAAATCGCTGAACGTGTTGAAGAGCTGGAGGCCAATCTGGTCATTTTTGACCATGCCCTGACCCCGGCCCAAGCCCGTAATCTGGAACAGGTGATTAAATGCCGCGTGGTCGATCGTACTGAACTGATTCTGGATATTTTTGCCCAGCGTGCCCGTACCTATGAAGGCAAGTTGCAAGTCGAACTGGCACAGCTACAACATTTATCTTCGCGTTTAATTCGTAGTCGTGGCAATCTCGACAGCCAGAAAGGCGGGATCGGTTTACGTGGTCCGGGTGAAACCCTGCTGGAAACTGACCGCCGTTTGCTGCGTATCCGTATGGGACAGCTCAAGGCACGTATTGATAAAGTCCGTCAGACCCGGATGCAAGGCCGTGTTGCCCGTCAAAAAGCGGCTGTGCCAACAGTATCTTTAGTCGGCTATACCAATGCCGGCAAGTCGACCCTGTTTAATTTACTCGCCAACAGCGATGTTTATGCAGCCGATCAGCTGTTTGCAACCTTGGACCCTACTTTACGGCGTCTGGAATGGGATGGTATCGGCAATCTGGTACTGGCAGATACAGTGGGTTTTGTCCGTAATCTTTCCCACTCTCTGGTCGAATCCTTTAAGGCAACCTTGGAAGAAACCCTAGAAGCGACTTTGTTGCTGCATGTCATCGATTCAAGTAGTCCAGAAATGCTGGAACAGATTGAAGCGGTTGAAAAAGTCCTGAAAGAAATTGGTGCCGATGTTCCGATCCTGCAGGTTTACAATAAAATTGACTGTAGCGGTGACGAGGCCAAAATTATTTATCGACGTCCGGGTGAGCCAGAACGTGTCTATGTTTCAGCATATAGTGGCGAAGGAATTGACCTGCTGCGTAAAGCAGTACATAAGTCCTTGATGGGGCAACTACAGTCTTTCGATTTAATCTTGAAACCCGCTTATGGCAAGCTGCGCAACCAGCTCTATGGTCTGAATGTGATCCAGTCAGAACATTATGATGATGAAGGCCAGTTGCATCTGCATATTCGAATTGCACCACAAAAACTGGAACAATTGATTAAACAGGCGCATTTACCTTTAGATGAAATTCTAGGCAAACAGGCGCAGCAATTTCAGCGTCCACTGGAAGCGTTTGAAATCCAGTCAAAGATCGAGTAAAACTTGATAAGTAAACTTATTAATATTAATGATCATAGCAATGAACTGGATAAAACGAATAGATTGGCCAGCATGGATCGGCACCCTGTTACTTATTATTGTCTTTCGGGAAGCTTCGGTCTGGTTAATGACCCAACTGAATCATCCTGAATTAGGCAATCTGGTCGGGTTATTGAGCCTTTTAATTGCGCTGTTTACCTGGCGCTACTTCGGCAAACTCCCCGCCCGCCTCGTAGATACCAATAACAAACTGATGAAAGAAAGTGCCTTTGCTTTCCTGCCGGTCAGTGCAGGTGCACTGATGATGCTGGCTCATATGGGCCAGAAAATCCCCGCCTTCTTGTTCATCATGTTTTTCAGCACCCTGATTCCTTTATGGATTTACGCCAAAATGGCCAAGCGCTGGTTATAGGAGTTCCGCATGTTATCTATTCTGTATGGCTTTACGGTTACCCTTATCGCCTATCTGATTGCCAAACCCTGTAACCGATTCATTCCGCAAATTCCCGTCATCGTGTTCAGCATGTTCTTTATACTGGCAATTCTATTTGTGCTCGGCATTCCCTATGAAAATTATATGGATGAAGTTAATCCACTCTTCAACCATTTACTTGGCTATGTGACTGTTGCCTTGGCCATTCCGTTGGCCGCAATGCGCTATGACGATTTGCCACTGAAAGCCATTATCGGCATTCTGGTTTTTGCCAGCATCAGTGCTGTGGCCTTACCGATGGGACTGGCTTATCTGCTGCATATGTCCTCTGCAGACATTATGGCGTTTGCTACCCGTGCCGTGACTACTCCAATTGCGATTAATATTGCCACCCTGCTGGATGCACCCATCAGCATGGTCATTCTGATCGTGATTCTTTCTGGTGTGATTGGTGCAGCTTTTTCTCCATTTATTCTGAGACATATCAATGATGAACGTGCCTCCGGATTGGCTTTAGGACTGGCTGCACATGCCATTGGTACAGCTCAGGCCTGGCAGCGCGGCAGTGTTGCAGGTCGTTATGCTGCTTTTGGCATGGCGGTAAATGCGGTCTTCACCGCGATCTGGTTGCCAACTTTTATACTTTATTTGCAAAAAATGTGACTAGTGAATCAAATTAATCATTTGTTTTATGTGGTAATCGTTCTTACTATAGAGTAAGAACTCTAATCCAACCTAGGAACAGATAAATGAATAAGGTTCAATTTTTTTCAACTTTACTTTTAGCCTCTTTCAGCCATTTGGCCTTTGCCTCTGACCTTTCAGGGACATGGAGAAATATTGACGACAAAACTGGTTCGCCTAAAGCATTCCTCGAAATTCGTGAGACGGCTTCCGGCGTCTATGCTGCCAAGATCACAAAAATTACCCCGCGTCCTGGATATACACCGAAAGAAAACTGTGTGTCCTGTCCTGCACCTTATACCAATAAACCTATTCTTGGTCTGGATGTACTCACTGGCTTAAAGCACGTCGGCAATAACAGTTTTGCTCAAGGCAAGCTGCTTGATCCATTATCAGGGAATCTTTATAACACCAAGGCAAAATTAAGTGCCAATGGCAAACGTCTTATTCTACGTGGTTATATCGGGGTATCAGCGCTTGGCCGTAGTCAAACCTGGATTAAGCAGGATTAATTCCTGCTTAATTAAAAAAATGTGATGGAGTTATGCTTTAGTAGATAGAAACTTGCATTTTAATGCATTAGGTTGTATGAATATTAAACATATGCTTTTTTCATGCAATATAGATTATGAAAGTGTATTAACGTAGTTTGCATCAGCATTCACCACATGGAATTAGGTGAATGTTTATAAAAAAATAAGGATAAGGATATCGCATGTATAAAATCGCACTTTTAACTGTTTTTTCAGCTTCTTTATTCACTAGCTCTCTGGCCTTTGCACAGGAGTTATCTGGTCTCTGGCAACAGATTGATGATAAAACCGGCTCACCTAAAGCATTGATTGAAATGAAAACGCAGGCTGATGGCTCGTATACCGGAACGATTACTAAAGTCACACCTCGCCCAGGTTATACACCACGGGAAAAATGTGTCAAATGTCCACCACCTTATACCGATAAACCGATTTTGGGGTTAGACGTCATTAAAGGACTGAAACCCACCAACAAAAATAACTATGCACATGGCCGGGTACTCGATCCACTCACTGGCAAAATTTATGATTTAAAAGGGCGGATTTCTGCCAATGGGAAACGACTGACTTTACGTGGATATATCGGGATCTCTGCGATTGGTCGCACACAAACCTGGATTCGCCAGGATTAATAAAAACAGCACTTTTGTGTTGGGGATATTTTATTCATCTATAAAAAAGGGATAAATATAATGAAACAAACTAAATTAGGATTAATGTTCATCGCTGCACTGATGACTGGAACTGCTTATGCACAGGATCTGACTGGCATCTGGCAGCAAATTGATGATAAAACCGGCTCACCAAAAGCGATTATTGAAATTCGTCAAAATGATAATGGGACTTTTGCCGGAAAAATTATCAAAGTGACTCCACGTCCAGGCTATACTCCACAAAAGACCTGCAATAAATGTCCCGCGCCTTATACCAATCAGCCGATCATGGGCATGGATGTATTGACTGGTTTAAAACATGTGGAAGGCACCAACAATTATGAAAAAGGTAAAGTGATTGATCCATTGGCAGGTAAAGTTTATGACGCTCGAGTGCGTCTAAATGCCAATGGTAAACGTTTAACCTTGCGTGGTTATGTGGGTGTGTCCGCTTTAGGCCGTAGCCAGACCTGGATTCGCCAAGATTAATACCTAATTCTCATTATTCAAAAAAGCTGCCAAATTGGCAGCTTTTTTTAGTGTATCAACTCTATAGTATTCAGATAAGTGTTGACTATTTTAGTAAGATTTCTAACATGAGCGGGCGATGATAAAAATTCTTTGGAATGACTCTCTATGTTTAAAAAAATATTACTTGCCGCGCTTACAGCAGGATGTATGACCAATCTTTGGGCAGACGATATTACCGGAACCTGGCAACAAATTGATGATAAAACGGGGGCGGCTAAAGCGATTATCGTCATTAGCAAAGAAGCAAATAATACCTATTCAGGCAAAATTGTAAAAATCACGCCTCGTCCAGACTATAATCCACGTGAAAAATGCAATAACTGCCCTGCACCTTATACCAATCAGCCTATTTTAGGCATGACCATTTTAAAAGGCCTAAAACTGGTTGAAGGCACCAAGAATTATGACAAAGGTAAAGTGATTGATCCTTTGGCAGGTAAAATTTATGACGCAAAAATGCGTTTAAACAACACTGGCAAACGTTTAACCCTGCGCGCCAGTGTAGGTGTTTCAGTACTTGGTCGTAACCAGACCTGGATACGTGCAGACTAATAGATAGTTTAAAAAAGCCACGTGATCACGTGGCTTTTTTTATTGGATTTACTTAGATCACCGGATTATCAACCGCGAACATCTGCTGATCTTCCAGACGGAATGCCATGAGTTGATTGCCCCAGACACAGCCACCATCGACATTTTGAATTCGGTCCGAAATAGTTTTACCATTTAAGGCAGCCCAGTGACCAAACAGAATCTGATGGCTTTGCGCTGCTAATGACTCAAATTCAAACCAGGGTTTAAAGCCTTCCGGCATTGGATCATCTAGCGCATCTTTAAAGCTGTATTCCAGACGCCCCTCTGCATCAGTGAGACGCATCCGGGTCAAATAATTCACGATACAGCGAATACGCTCATGGCCCTTTAGCTGGTCTGACCACAGTGCGGGTTCTTTCCCAAACATCTCTTTCAAAAAATCATCCAGCACATCGAAGTCATCATTAGAAATGATGGCTTCAACTTCTTGTGCCAATTGAGCAGTTTTTTCTGCATTCCAGATATTCGGAATCCCTGCATGGGTCAGAATAGTCTGCTCATTTGGAAATAGACACAGCGGCTGTTTACGCAGCCAGTCAATCAGGTCATCGCTGTCGATGGCATCAATCACATCACGAACATTGTCTTTTTCTTTAATCGGCTTGATGCCGCGGGCATAGGCCAATAAAGTCAAATCATGATTACCCAAGACTGTTGCAGCCGATCCCTGTTCGGCCAGCTTCTTGATAAACCGCAGTGCAGCAATTGAGTTTTCACCTCGTGCCACCAAGTCTCCAGCAAACCAGATAAAGTCCTGATCTGCATCGAAGCGGATTTCTTTGAGCAGAGCTTTCAAGGCCTCAAAACAGCCTTGCACATCGCCAATTACATAATTATATCGAACAGTGCGGTTCATCGTTATTTAAGCCACCATTTGATCTGAAAGTGCAACAAACTGTTCAAGGGTCAGAGTTTCTGGACGTGCCATCGGGTCAACACCCGCTTTTTCAAAACCATCTTCAACCAGCATGCCTTTTAAGCTATTGCGCAAGGTTTTACGACGCTGGGTAAAGACATGAGATACCAGACGTGCCAGCGCTTTTTCATTCTTCGCCACAATCGGTTTAACTTTATAAGGCTCCAAACGGAACACTGCTGAGGTCACTTTTGGTGGTGGATTAAAAGATCCAGGTGGCACTTCGAACAAGAAAGTCGGTTTACAGAAATATTGAATCATCACCGACAGACGGCCATACTCCTTGGTATTGGGTGATGCGGTAATGCGATCCACGACTTCTTTTTGCAGCATGAAATGCATGTCTTGCACTTTGTCACCAAATTCCAAAAGATGGAATAATAGTGGCGTAGAAATATTATAAGGCAAGTTACCGACCACACGTAATGGACGATCTTCCTGGAACAACTGAGAATAATCGTATCTCAAGGCATCGGCTTCAATAATGGTTAAACGTTCCGGATGCGGCACACGACCCGGCAGGCCAGCAGCCAGATCACGATCCAGCTCAAGTACGGTTAAGGCATCACATTCACCAATTAAAGGTGAAGTCAAAGCGGCCAGACCCGGGCCAATTTCCAGAATGTTCTGACCTGGACGCGGATTGACTGAGCGTACAATTTTGGCAATGACACGCTGGTCATGTAAAAAGTTTTGACCAAATCTTTTTCGAGCCTGATGCCCTTCATCTTTTGGGTTTAAGGCATTAATTTGATACATAAAAACATTTCCAACGTGAGTGATGAACAATAATCAGTGGCGCGCCAGATCGAGGGCTAAATCGACAGCAACGTGCAGGCTGGAACTTTTCGCAAGTCCCGTCCCCGCAAGGGAGAGTGCTGTGCCATGATCAACAGAAGTTCGAATAAACGGTAAGCCGAGGGTAATATTAATGGCTTCACCAAAGCCCTGTGATTTTAACACAGGTAAGCCCTGATCGTGATACATCGCCAGAACAGCATCAGCATCTTTTAGGTTTTCTGGAGTAAATAAAGTATCAGCAGGTAGGCTTAAACTCATGTTGATACCTTGGGCACGATAGCTTTCGAGTACCGGATTGATCACTTCAATTTCTTCCATCCCCAAATAACCGCCCTCCCCGGCATGCGGATTTAAACCGCAAACCAGTATATTCGGCTGTTCAATCTTGAATTTGGATTTCAGGTCGTGAATCAGAATATCAATCACCTGATGCAAGCGTTCAGGCGTAATCGCATCTGCCACGGCACGAAGCGGAAGATGGGTAGTGGCCAAGGCCACGCGTAAAGTTTTGGTGGCCAACATCATGACCACACGCGGGACACCAGCAAATTCCTGGTAATACTCGGTATGGCCACTAAAAGAAATGCCTGCTTCATTAATTACAGATTTTTGTACAGGCGCAGTCGCGACGCCGACACTTTTTCCTGACATGGCATAGTCTGCGGATCGACGCAGTTGCTCCAGTACATAAGCCGCATTGTTCGGATTCAGCTCACCCAATACGACGTCTTGCTGCACGGGAACATGCTCTACAAATAGCTGACCGATGCCTGAAGATGACTCCTGTCCTTGATATTCAATCAGCTCAACCGATAATTTGAGTATCTGAGCACGTTGCTCGAGCATATGAATATCCGCCAATACCACAATTGGGCGCTCATCAACACGATCTGCAAGACTCAGGCAAATATCAGGACCAATTCCGGCAGGTTCCCCACTGGTGACATATAAAGGCAGCATCATCTTCTCAATTTGGCAAAGCTGAGAAATATTATAACCCGATCATGCCTACGCTGTAGTAATCATTGCAAAGAGTACTTATAAATCAATATTTTGATACCATTGAAACTATGGTTACAAATATAGTTGCAGTTTTTGTAGCATATAAAGGCTTAGGTCTTTCTTTCACCAGGGAGATTAGATAAAATACAGCGCTTGAAATTTTAATTTTCATTTGTGATTCTTCACGTATTCGTTTAGAATCGCGTCTCCTTTAGTTTGGACAGATTCCATAGTCCAAACCAACTATAATAGGTAGTGGTTTAATGAAAACTCTCAGCGCTAAGCCAGCTGAAGTTCAACACGACTGGTACGTTGTTGATGCTTCTGGCAAAACTTTAGGTCGCCTTGCGACTGAAATCGCTCGTCGTTTACGCGGTAAGCATAAAACTTCTTATACTCCTCACGTTGACACTGGCGACTACATCGTTGTTATCAATGCTGAAGAAATCACTGTGACTGGTAAAAAGTCACAAGATAAGAAATACTATCGCCACACTGGTTTCCCTGGTGGTATCCGTGAGACTAACTTTGAAAAGTTAATCGCTCACAAACCAGAAGCAGTTCTAGAAAAAGCTGTTAAAGGTATGTTACCTAAAGGTCCTCTTGGTTATGCAATGATCAAGAAAATGAAAGTGTATGCAGGTACTGAGCATCCACACGCTGCTCAACAGCCACAAGTTTTGGACATCTAAGGGATAACAGCACATGGCTACTAATTATGGTACAGGTCGCCGTAAGACCGCAACTGCACGTGTTTTCCTATCAGCTGGTACTGGTAAACTCGTAATTAACAACCGTACTCTTGAACAGTATTTCGGTCGTGAAACTGCTCGTATGGTTGTTAACCAACCACTTGAGCTTCTTGAAGCGACTGACAAATATGACCTTTACATCACTGTTGCTGGTGGTGGTATTGGTGGTCAAGCAGGCGCTATCCGTCACGGTATTACTCGTGCATTGATCGCTTCTGACGAAACTTTAAAACCTGCTCTTCGTCAAGCTGGTTTCGTTACTCGTGATGCTCGTGAAGTTGAACGTAAGAAACTTGGTTTACGTAAAGCTCGTAAACGTCCTCAGTTCTCTAAACGTTAATTCGTTTACCGAATCGGACAAAAAACCCTGGATTTTCCAGGGTTTTTTTATGGCGGTTAGTGGGTCATTTAGAACTTTTTTCTTGTTATTGTTCATGTACATCCTTACCCCATACCCCTTCATGACACCAGAATGACTTCATCAAATAATAATTTGCGATCCCAATACAGATAAACAGCAAAATGACAGGAAGCTTGATCAGCATCTTATTTTCCTCCAGTTGTTTTTCTTATAATCTACCTCGGCTCAAGCCGATTGATCTTTGATGCTTGGTGCTTTTTAGGTTGAATTTTAGTATCCTAGTCTATTCATTAGAAGCTCATCAGGATTTATGTCAGTCGAAAGCGCGCCTCTTCAAGGAATCACTCTCTATAGTCATGCCGATGACTTTCGTTCCCATTGGATTCGCTATGTGCTTACCGAAAAACAGATTAAATATAACCTGATTTTGGTGGATGCCGATGATGAGGATCTGGCCAGTCTCAATCCTTATAATCAATTGCCGATGCTGATCGAAAATGAACTTAAATTATTTAATACTTCAATTATCTCAGAATATGTAGATGATCGTTATCGCCAGAATAAACTGTATGCCGATGCCCCAATACCACGCGCAGAGCAACGACAATACATCTGGCGCTTTGAAAATGACTGGTTAAAGCTGGCTGATCTCATGTTATGCCATCCTGATACGCTGGATAAGAAAGCCAGAACTCAGGCACAAAAGCAGTTACAGGATATTCTGATTTCACTGATGCCACTATTCCAGCATTTTCCCTATTTTATGTCTGAACAATTTAGTATCCTGGATTGTATGCTGGCACCAATTTTTATCCGTCTGAAACAGATGGGCGTAGAATTACCACAGCAGCAATGCCGTCCGTTTTATTTATATTGCCAACGAATTTTCAGTCGTCCTGCCTTTGTAAAATCCATGACATTACAGGAAAAGAACCGTTATTCAGCGCAACTCAAGCACCCGTAGAGAAACCTCATGTCCGAACAAGAATTCAACCTTAGCCCTACCCGTCCCTATATGGCACGTGCAATCTATGAGTGGGTTTGTGATAACAATATGACGCCTTACCTGCTGGTGGATGCCACACGTCCAAATACCATGGTTCCTGAGCAGTTTATTAAAGACGGACAGATTGTCCTGAATATTGTGCCACATGCCGTACATGCGCTGCATATGAGCAATGATGCCATTAGCTTCTCGGCTCGCTTTGGTGGCGTTTCTCGTGATATTTATGTGCCTATGGCAGCAGTACTCGGCATTTATGCACGTGAAAATAGTCAAGGTTTATTCTTTGATCCAGGTGAATATGAGCATACACAAAATGATGAAGATGCTTTAAAATCAAGCACTGAAGAACAAACTGAACAACCAAAGAAAAAACCGACTTTAAGACTATTAGATTAAAAATAATGGAGCAAGTGAATGGCTTTTGATTTAGTACAATATTTTGTTGAACAGATAGAGACTCAAAAGCCTGAGCTTCTAAAAGAATATACAAAAGAAGAAAGACGAAAATATATATCAGAAATCAATGCCTTAACTTTAGGAAAACTTATTACTGAATGGCGTCATAACCCACAAAAAATTTATAATGAAATCAATCATCCTGATGAATTATATATCCTGGAAATCGTGCGTCATCTCGCTACCAGTCCGGAAAATCAATCTACTCTGGATCGAGCCCAGCTTGAGCACAGCACTTCAGAAATTTTTCATTTACAGCTTATTGAATTAAAACAACTGCATGATACCGGCAACCATAATATCCATAGCATTCAGGAATTACTGACCGGGCAAATTGAACATTTATCTGGTCAAGCAGATGATTGGGTTTGGACAACAAACAAGCTAACAGAACTCAAAGGCTCTAAACCAATTGTGCAAGAAGAGCTATCATTGGAAGCATCAATGAAGGAGTTTAATCAAATGGTAAGCCAGAATCAGCAGCATCAAGATGTCGAAGAAGTCATTGTTATCAATACCCCAACATGGGCAAAGATTGTTGAACCCATCGTGGCGATTGTCATTCTTTGGGTATTAATCGCAGCCGTAATGCGCGTGTTTGGCTAAAATAGTCTGCAATAAAAAACCAGCGATTCGCTGGTTTTTTATGTGCCAAAATTTACAAGATCAGCTTATAAACTCTTTTAGAGCCAGCCTTACAGAGATCCTACTAGGTCAAACAAATTGACAGAAATCATCTGCCTCAGAAGAATCTGATCAGCTTTGAGATAGATATGTTAAATATCTTATCTAAATTCCCGGGCCTAAAAAAATCCCCCTCTGCTAATGCGGAGGGGGATTTTGGAATAATGAGCTGGCGATGACTTACTCTCACATGGGTAACCCCACACTACCATCAGCGCTAAGAGGTTTCAC
>NZ_JARDAL010000067.1:0-11812 GCF_048957595.1 Acinetobacter sp. AS5
TTTTGTGTGTAGGCTTCTTCATTTGAAAATTATATCGCTGAAAAAGCCTTTACAGATAGGTTTGTGCAACAAAGCCTCATTAAGATAGAAATAATAAAGCCCGCATATGTGTGGCAAAACTTATATTCACAGAATTAAGTATGCCACACATATGAGCTAAATATTTTCCCCGTGATTTCTATTTATACTTTCTATTAGTATTCATATATTTATGTGACCCTACTCAGATGATGAACCAGAATCGATGTCTGTATCCATCATACAAGTTTTTGATTTACAGTGTATTCAAGATCGCACCAACTTTTTGTTTGATCTCTATATCTCGTTTTCTCTGGGCACCGCGACCGCCTCTAAACAGCTTATCAAACATGGCCAATAGGTATTCTTTAGAGCTCTGTTTAGTGATCAGGTTATAAAGCAATACTGAAAAGAATATGATCGGGAATAAAATGACTAGACAGATACCAACCAAAACTTTTAAGGAGATTTTCTCAAATTTATATTGAGCTTCACTCTTATCCGAGATAATCATATTTTTCTCTTCCATGAGCATTAATGTCTTGGTTTTTTGAGCAGTTGCATAATCTAGATCTAAACCCAATACATCCTCAATATAAAGCTCAGTCTGACCGTTATGACTTAATGGAAAATGCTCATTTGCACTAAATTTTTCAAAGGCTTTTTTATCGTATAAACAGCCATGGAGTGATTGTTCCGCATTATAAGCATGGTCACTGTAAGTGAACATCAAAACCTTATCAATGTATCTGGAATCTCGTGCACCGCCATAGTCGAACCGGGCTTCTACAGAATCTGCAGTAGTAAAACCAATTTTGTAGAAAGTACCAACATCTGTTTTTAGTCTTACATAATATAAATGTCCACTTTGGGATTTTGGTACATATTTTCTGCTATATGAGCGTCTCATTTAAATCGTTATTTCAAAAATAAAGGAAATTATATTTTGATGACCTCAACAATAATACCTTTTATGTTTTAAAAGCTGTTTATACCGAAATGAATGCCTATTTTTAATGCAATTATATGTTTCTTTTATGGGAAATATTAGCTAGCAGTATGTTTAAGCCTAACATAATAATTCATATTGATAAGCTTTTATTCATTATGATTTAGCTTTTCGAGTAAAGGATACCTTTAATATTAGGTTTTTATTTGCAAGTCGATAGGCTTATTATCTTATTATTTGGATCAAACTTACTTTACAACGCAAGTTCATGAACTATTAGGAATTAAACAATGCATTTTATTTGTATAAGTATTTGAAATTAAAAATAATTATTAATAAATATAATTATGAAGTGGATTTTAGGTAAACATAAGTTAAATACAAGTTAAATAAGATACACTTAACCATAAGTTCATATCTTCCTTGTCCATAAAAGTGAATTTTGAAATTTTTAGAAGAAAATTGAATTAATCAGTCCAGCCCAATAAAACTGGGCTGATACTTTATTGTGGGATTTAGCAGACGCTCTGCACTGCATTTACAAACCGCTCTGTATCAAAAGTATGGTTAGATACCAGACCGAACTGGCTCACCTCGCCAACAATTACGGCGCGTCCCATGCTCAGTGCGACATAAATACCGGCAATATTTTCCAGCAAGGTGGCAAATGGAATCAGGCACAAATGCCGTCCAAGCTGGCTGCTGGCCAGTGCCTGACTGAATGAATGCGTAATTGACTCTATTGTATCTTCTGCCAGACACACGCCTTTCGGTGTTCCGGTACTGCCTGAGGTATAGGTAATTTTTGCCGGCTGCTGGGTTTGTAAAGAAGATGAATACTGTACTGCCTGTTCTAGCTGAAAAAAGCGTGCATGTAGCTGGCCAGCAATAAAAATCTCATCTCTACTCATGTCTTGAGCCAGATTTAACAGCCATTCTGGTGCAGAGAAAGATTCATCCAGAATACAGAGCAGCTCTGTTTGGCTGTCGGAAAGCAGATGCCGTACTTGGGCTACAGTAAAAAATAGAGGAACAGGTATTACAGTCATGCCGGCTTTTTGTGCGGCAAGATCGACCACAATCCAGTCGATGCTGCTCACGCCCCATAAGGCCAGATGGCGCAGATTAAGCTGCTTGAAACCGGCACTCAATAATTCTACCCGCTGCTGTAGCTCCGCATAGCTGAGGGTTGCCTGTGTGGTGACTACCGCTTCTAGCTGCGGATATTGTCGTGCTTGCAGGCTGATACGTTCAAATAAAGCAGTCATCATTTAAATTCTGTGCCTCGCTGATCAAGCAAAATGCTTTAATGACTAAATTGATAAAATTGACGAGCGACTTGTAGGGCCTCTGCCACATCAATCGCCAGCACATAAGGTTTCTGCTGGTAATAACTGCCCCACAGGCGTTGTGCCTCTCCAAGGACTTGCGGGTCAGCCTTTTCAAGCACATGAAAATGTAATCCCATTTGTTGCAGCACATAACGCACAGCGGCTGTCCCGGTACATACTGCCCATTCGATGTGTTGCTGCGAGAGATGAAAAACCAGAAAGGCCACCATCAGTTTGGCTTTGTCCATATCTAGTGCTGCAAGATTGCCAATTTCTACCACTTTGTCTCGACTGACCTGGGTTTGGCTCAGTTTACTTAATGTGTTTTCAACGGGTTCATCGAGATACTGTTCCAGAAAGGCATTAAATTGATTTAAATGCTGCATACCAATCACCACCTGCATCTCGGCGCCTTGATAACCTGCAAACAGGGTCGAAGAGAAGCTCGATACAGTGGCCTGATGGACTTGCTGATATTTTTCCTGAATAAAATGTTCCAGGCTACGGCGTTCAGGTGTCTCGCTTTGTTCTACAGTTTTGACCGTCAAATGTAGCGATTGATCCTGTGCTGAAATTACCGGATACGCCGGAGGTACTTGTAGTAAAAATTTATTGTGATTGATTTGTTTTTTATATTCAGGCTGCTTGAAATATGTATTTAGAAAGTGAATCTGACTAGATAAATAAGGATCAAAACTGAACTTGATCATTTGGCTCACACCACGAAATTAACTTGCTACTCAAGATAGAAGTCCAAACTTAAAAAATTCTTAATTTTGTGCAAAAGAATGTAAAAGCTATGTGTATAAAAAATCCAGAGAACGGCCGGTTTTTTTAAGAGCATTTTAAGATTGAAAATTTAAGTTGTTCCTATCTCTCTATTGACTGAATCTGCTTTATGTCTTCCTACCGATCACCTTATAAAGGCACCTCAGGAACGCAGCGTATTTTTAATGCGACCCGTTATTCCATGGCTGGTTTTAAAACCGCCTTTCAAAATGAGGCCGCCTTCCGGCAGATCCTGCTGATTAATCTTATTTTGATTCCTCTAAGCTTTTGGATGCCAGTTAGCCGAGTTGAGCAAGCGCTCATGGTCGCCGTGTGCCTATTGGCGTTGATCATTGAACTGATTAACTCAGCGATAGAGGCAGTGGTAGATCGTATTTCCATGGAACGGCATGAACTGTCTAAAAATGCCAAGGATATGGGCAGTGCGGCTCAGTTTGTAGCACTTAGTTTAATTGCCCTGACCTGGGGCATCATTTTGGCTGGTCATTTGATTTGACCTCTGCTCTTGCTACTGCCTGAAATGGAAAACTTAAAAATGATCACTGACCGTTCCCGGTTTTTACTGACCCAAACTTTACTTTTGATCTTCAGTTTTTTGATTCTTCTCAACTTCTTTGACATTGGAGGAGTGCTGGACTTACAGCTCATCTATCCCTTTATCGATGATCATGGTCAATTTCCCCTTCGAAAACAATGGGCACTGGCAGAACTCAATCATCGCTATGTTAAAGACCTGCTGATTCTAGTGTATATCACATTATTACTGGGCTGGTTGGCATCACTGAAATGGCAGAACTGGTATATACGGCGCTGGGAATTTGGCTATTTTTTTAGCATGGTAGTGCTGACCACAGCCTCGATCGGAATTTTAAAATCCCAGTCAGCCCATGCCTGTCCCTGGGATATGACCATACCTACCCATAATGGGATTTTGTGGGATTTTAGTGCCACTGCAGGCCACTGTTTTCCTGGAGGGCATGCATCTAGTGGTTTTGCTTTAATGGCCGGCTATTTTGTTTATCGTATTTCTAACCGCAAGCGTGCTTATTTTCTTCTGATCGGTGCAGTAATTTTAGGGTTGGCCATGGGCTGGGCACAAATGATGCGCGGAGCACATTTCCTGAGTCATAATTTATGGACTGGCTGGATTATCTGGTGCATCAATGTCATTGGCTATACGCTGTTTAGCCACAAACTACCAATAGAAAAGACCACTCCTATACGCTCTAGTATCAGGTAACCTTAACTCCAAAAAACCAGAAGCCTATTCGCTTAGGCTTCGCCTAAAGGAAACTTGACTTGTACACACAGGCCGCCCAGATTAATACTTCGCGAAAATTCCAGTGTTCCACCCAAGCGCTCGGTAGCTTTATCTACAATGGATAAACCCAAACCGCTGCCAATTTCTGCATGGTTATGAATCCGGTAAAAGCGTTGCCGGATCTGATTAAATTGAGCAGGATCTATCCCTACCCCGCTGTCTTCAATCTGTAAAACCGCCTGCCGGCCTTGCTGGAAAATCGACACATTAATTACGCCATCCTTCGGACTGTATTTAATTGCATTATCAATTAAATTATAAATAATCGAGTGCAAAGCTGAAGCCTGGCCCTGAATCTGCAGTTCCTGCTGCTGCTCTACTCCTAAATCAATGTCTTTCTGTAGTGCCAGTTGAATCAGTTCTTCGATACAGGTGACTGTCATTTGATTCAGTGATAGCAATTGAACAGGTTCGCTTAAACCTTCGGTCACATCCTGTTTGGCCAGACTTAATAACTGGTTGACCAGATGCTGCATACGCAAAATGCCTTGGCTCAAATTATGGATAGACTCGCTCTGAGGGAACTGCTGTAGCAAAATTTGTAGCTGTAAATTCAAGGCCGTCAGTGGCGTGCGTAATTCATGTGCAGAATCCGCTACAAATTGACGTTGTTCCTGTTGGGCTAGAGAGATGCGGCCAAACAGATAATTCATTTCCTGAATAGTCGGTTCCAGCTCTAGGGGATAATCTTTCATTGCAATTGGCTTTAAGTCTTGTGCCTTGCGACTGGCCAATTCAGTTTTAAAATCATTGAGCGGCTGAAAGTTTTTCCGGATCATCCAGCCTAAGCCAAATACTGCAAAAGGTAAAAAAAGCACATAAGGAAGAAACATATTGGCTGCCAGTTCTAAGGCCAGTTCCTGCCGGACATTTTGCTGCTGGCTCACCTGAATCTGTAGTTGCTTACCGGGAATAATATAAGTTAACCAGGTTCCATACGGCGTTTGATGCTTGTAGAAACCTGCTTTCCTGACCGGTGCCACCAGAACATCCTGCGGATGCAAGGAAGTGGCTGTATCTGTATAGGACCAGATATCTACAAATAAATCTTCTTCACTGTATTGTTTTGCCAGATCAATTTGGCTTTGTAAAGGTTGTGGATGATTTTCTGCAATGCGCTCTGCCAGACTTTGCATCTGTTTATCCAGTACTTCATTAATTTCTTCGAGCGCAATCCGGTATGCCGCAAAGATCAGCACACAGCCCAGTACTACGCTAAATAATGAAATATAAATAACCAGACGTTTTTGCAAGGAATAACGTTTCTGCATGGCGCTCATCCTAAACGATATCCTAGCCCACGTATGGTACGTATGAAGTCTTTTCCTAGTTTTGCCCGCAGATGATGGATATAGACTTCCACCGTATTACTGCTGACATCACTGTCAAAATCATAAAGCTTGTCTTCCAGATCATTCTTGGAAAAAATTTTATTCGGATGATTTAGCATAGCCATTAAGATGGACCATTCCCGGTTGGATAATTCTATAGCCTGTCCATTAAACAGAGCGATATGCTGCTCCAGATCTAGTTCCAAACCGCTGTGTGATAATTTCTTATTCGTATCTATCTCGGTATTTTTTAAACCACTACGGCGTATTAAGGCATGAATACGGGCCAGCAACTCGTCAAATTCATAAGGCTTGATTAAATAGTCATCTGCTCCCTGATTCAGCCCATCTACCCGGTTTTGTAACTGATCACGGGCGGAGATAATCAGTACCGGTAAATTTGGAAACTTCTGCCGGATATTTTTTAGCACCAGCATACCATCCATCATCGGCAAGCCTAAATCGAGCAGGACAATATCATAGGCCTGCTGCTGTAACTGTTTTAAACCCTCAATCCCATTATTGACCCAGTACACATCAAACTGATGCAGCTTGAGCAATGTTTCAGTCGACTCGGCAATCATAAAGTCGTCTTCAATAATCAGTATTTTATGCATTTCAAGCTCTATTCTTTAATGATGGTGAGCATTGTGCAAGCATATCATTTTTAGCTTCAGTCACTTGCGTTTTTATATCCAGTAAACTTAATAAGCTGGGGAAAAGATGGTCGTGACTGCGTGCCTGTCCGGTCTGTCCTTTAAGACAGCTGACCTGATGAGTATTCTGCTGCTTCCAGGCATCGGAGAACCACATCAGCATCGGGACATGGGTTTGCTGGGTCGGCGCCATACTATAAGGTGCACCATGCAGGTATAAACCATGCTCTCCAGTAGATTCCCCATGATCAGACAGGTACCAGAAACCGGGCTGATATTGAGTCTGCTGCTTTAAAGTTTCAATGATTTGGGCAAGAACATGGTCTGTATATACAATCGAATTATCATAGCTATTTTTTAATTCTTCTGTACTACAGCCCTGAATGGCATTGCTATTACAGGTCGGCTGAAATGGCTGATACGGCGCTTTGGAACGCTTGAAATATGCCGGCCCATGACTGCCCATCTGATGCAGTACAATTAACTGCGGTTTCGGGTTATTTTTATCCAGATGCGCCAGATAATCTTTCAGGCTATCTACCAGGATTTCATCAAAACATTCACCACCAGCATCACACCACTTCTGTTTCAGTTGTGCCGGAATCTGATACTTTTGTACCCGGTCACAGGCACCTTTACAGCCTGAGTTATTATCAATCCAGGTCACCTGATATCCGGCGCGCTGGGCAATATCCAGCAAACCTTCTCGGTGGCTGGCGAGCTGTTCATCATAGGTTTCACGTGACATGCCCGAAAACATACACGGGACTGAAACGGCAGTTGCTGTGCCACAGGAACTGACTTGACTAAAATTAATCACCGCTAACTTGCTCAGTTCAGGATTGGTATTGCGCGCATAGCCATTTAAAGCAAAACTCTCGGCACGTGCAGTTTCTCCAACAACTAGCACCATTAATTTAGGATGCTCCTGCATTTGGGCCTGCTGTAACAGATGAGCATCTTCGCCAAAAGCCACCAAAGGTAAATTCGCTTTAGGTGCTTTCTTTTTATAATAGGATAAGGTGGATGCGATGCTATTTTGTGGAGAAAGCATTCCCTTCAGATCACGGTGCTCTCTGAAGATGGCTGCATAGTCGACATAGAAGCAGAACAATAAACCTAGAATCAGTCCGAGTGAGACTACACTGCTCAGGCTTTTATGCACCAGCTGATGCCCAGTCGATGTAGGCTGAATTTGAAGCATCCAGACGATGCCGAGTGGAAATATTACAAATCCCAGTGTCCAGATGATCAGTCGCATTGACCAAAGATCACGAACTTCGCGGGCATCGGTTTGCAGCATATTCTGGATCTGATCCGGAGTAATAACGACCCCCAGACTATTGACAAAATAAGCACTAAAACCACCCAGAATGATCAGGACACTAGCCAGTATTTTGGCGTTCCATTTCCAGTTCAGCCACTGTAGTACCAGATTGTAAAACGCAATAATGATCAGTGCCGTAGCGGCCAGTAACAGACCTGCTTTCAGATTGGCATAAGGCGTAAATTCATGAATTTTCTGATAGAAAGCAAAGTTTAGGATCAATCCCAGCCAAATAGCGAGCAAAATGTTGAAGCCTGAAAGACTGATCGACTTTTTCGGTTGCTGACTAAATAAAGAAGAACGGGAAAACAGCTTCAGCATGATCCATGGCTCAAAGACTTTAAGATGCTTTAGCGTAGAATTTGAAACTTAAAAATGGCTTAAAATGATTGGATCATTTCATAATATATGCAAACCAGCTCCCTTTTATTTCAAACTCAGAAGAATAAAGATAAGTCCTAACATATGTAGAATCTGGCTAGGTGCAAAATACAGAAAAAATTTCCATCCCCCAGTCACAAAAGAATTGATACTTTTAGACACCGCATGTGCCGCAAGTCCAATCATAACAGCATAAATTAAAGTCAGGTTGTGAGGATTTCCCTGTATCACTACACCTGCTACAGCAGCATGCACTTCAAATAAAGAGGCTAAAAAAGTGCCTAAAATTAAGCCGCTATCCCCCAGTAGAAGATTCGCGCCGTAAATCCCAGCCTGGATTAAGGTCAAACTGACCGCAATAATTACCGCTTCTTTTATACTGAACATCCGGCTATCAATTTCTTGTATTTCATTAATGCTCATACTGTTATCCGCTTGGGGAGTTCGATAAATCAAGAATCCGGCAGCAATACATAAAATTCCGATGCCCACCAAACTCGGAATTAGCAGAAACTTGAACCATTCTACGCTCACTCCCAGAACAATCAGCAAGAGCTGTAATAAGGTGGCAATACAGGAGATTAATCCCGCACCTGCATTTAATTTAGCACTGGCCTGTCCGGATCGAACTTGCATGCCCAAACTGGCAATTGTGGCCGTACTGGAGACAAATCCCGAGGCTAAGGCAGATAAAATAAGCGCCTTATCATTGGACAGGATTCGTTTTGCCACATGTGCCATGGACTGCACAATCAAGATTAAAATGAGTAGTTTAAGGATGATATAGGGATTCAGTACAGCGCCCCACAAGGGCTTATTGGGCATGACCGGCAACGCAATCAATATCAAAGCCAATAAAAGTAGCCCATCTCTTAACTCATAGCTTTGGATCGTTTTTCCAGCAAATTGATGCAGTGTCTGTTTGCCCATCAGGATGATCGTAAGTAGAACCGCCATCCCTGCAGCAAGTGGGATATTCCACACACAAATAGCGCCAATGATATAGGTCATCAAAAAAGCCAGTTCAGTGGTAGAACCGATATCCTGCTTCTGTTGAAACAGGCTATACACACAGAACAGGCTGACCGCGACGGCTCCTATCACTCCAATATAGAGATGCAAAAGGAAGCATGAAGCACCCAATAAGGCTGTAATTGTAAATGATCTTAATCCTGCAAAACTCTGCTCATGGTTATTGTTTTTATGACGTTCACGCTCAAGTCCAATTAAAAGCCCACAGCCTAATGCCGACAGCATGATGGTCAGTAATTCCTGAAAAGATAAACTTTGCAAAAGCATATTCAAGAGCATTCACCTTGTGTCATCCAGTGACAGTGCGTATTTTTAGTATATAAATAGTTTTTTAAAGCAGCCCATCAATTTAACCGCTGTATCTTTAAATTCTGGGCTATAGATAGCTGTAAATTATTGGATCAGTCTACCATTCATCTTTATTTATGGTTTACATAATTCCCTATTCTTAGTAGACCAGTTTAATCAAAATTACGGAAGTTAATAAGCTTTTAAATCTAAAATATTTTAATCCTACATCAGCTCCAGGATTAGACAGACTCTGTTTCCCCGACCTGATGATAGGCACGATTAAAATAAACCAAGGCTTGATCTTCCTGATTCTGTTGAATGGCAACAATCGGACAAATCAAAATCGTATGTGTACCGACTTCCTGGATCTGCCCAATTTCACAATCAAAGCTCACCAGTGCATCTTGAAGTACAGGAGAATCCGTTTCTAATTCAGTCCATTTACCCTGTTCAAATCGTTGTTCAGAACTGAATTTTGAAGATGCGAATGCATTAGAAAGATGCGCTTGATCTGCACTCAGTACATTTACGCATAGCACTTTATTCTCTATAAAACTTGCATGTGAACGAGATAATTTATTCATACAAACCAACAATGTCGGTGGTGTATCGGTCACGCTACACACGGCAGATGCAGTAAAGCCATGACGACCTGAATCGCCCATCGTGGTCACTACATTCACTGCACTTGTTAATAAAGACATTGCGTTTCTAAAGTCTGTCGCTTCAACCATCACCGTATTCCAAGATTCAACCTTTTATAGAGAGCGTTATAACACTCAAATGATGCTTTCAACCTTTTAAAAGCATCATGAATTCAGTTTAATTAGCGAGATAATTCCTGACGAATAATCTCAGCACCCGAACTGAGCGCATTGAGTTTGCCATGTGCAATTTGGCGACCGAGTGGTGCCATGCCACAGTTGGTTGATGGATAGAGTTTGTCTGCATCCACAAACTGAAGTGCTTTACGCAACGTGTTTGCCACTTCTTCAGCTGTTTCAATTTGATTGCTTGCGACATCAATCGCACCGACCATCACTTTTTTACCACGAATCAATTCGATCAGATCCATCGGGACACGTGAGTTATGGCATTCAAGCGACACAATATCAATTTTTGATTTTTGCAGTTTCGGAAATGCTTCTTCGTATTGGCGCCATTCTGAGCCTAAGGTCTTTTTCCAGTCGGTATTGGCTTTAATACCATAACCATAGCAAATGTGTACCGCAGTTTCACACTTCAGACCTTCAAGAGCACGCTCTAAAGTTGCCACACCCCAGTCATTCACTTCATCAAAGAACACGTTAAATGCAGGTTCATCAAATTGGATGATATCCACGCCAACGGCTTCAAGTTCACGAGCTTCCTGATTCAGGATCTTGGCAAATTCCCAAGCGAGTTTTTCGCGGCTCTTGTAGTGACCATCATATAAGGTATCAATCATGGTCATTGGACCAGGAAGCGCCCATTTAATCAGCTGATCTGTGAGTGAACGTAAGAATTTGGCATCTTCAACAAAGACAGGTTTTTGACGAGAAACTTCACCCACGACTGATGGCACGCTCGCTTCATAACGATCACGGATTTTGACCGTTTCACGTTGATTGAAGTCAACGCCTTCTAGATGCTCAATAAATGTGGTCACAAAATGCTGACGGGTTTGTTCCCCATCGCTGACAATATCAATGCCGGCTTGCTGTTGCTCATGCAATGATAAACGCAATGCATCTTGTTTTGCATCAAGCAATTCCTGACCTTCCAATTTCCAGGGTGACCAAAGTTTTTCAGGTTCTGCCAGCCAAGACGGTTTCGGTAAGCTACCAGCAGTTGATGTTGGGAAGTGCCATGTTTAATCTTCTATCTCTATATTCGTAAAATAATGTGGTGTATTAAGCAGCGCGTTCTTGGTCGGCAATATTTGTGAGCGTGAACTCGGCAGCCCATTGCTCCAGAATGTCTTTATAAGGTTTGATAAAGTGCTCTTCCGTCCACTTTCCTTGCTTCACTGCCAACTGACCACGCTCAACACGGTCATACACAATTTGAGTCAATGAATAATCTGGGTACTCAAGGCTGGGTTGATACACCTGACCCGCAGCAGAATTCGCATTATAAATTTCAGGACGGTAAATCTTTTGGAAGCTTTCCATGGTGCTGATCGCACTGATCAACTCCAGATCGGTATAATCACGTAATAAATCACCTGCGAAATAAAATGCTAAAGGTGCAGCAGCATTTTCAGGTTTGAAATAACGGACGGTTAAGCCCATTTTGGCGAAGTATTCATCGGTACGTGAATACTCATCATTTTTCTCTGTACACGACAAAAATAGATAACTCATTGAAATAATGACATAATAATTGTTTTCTAACGACGAATACT
>NZ_JARDAL010000068.1:0-11642 GCF_048957595.1 Acinetobacter sp. AS5
CAAATTGAAGAATTGCTGCCACACTGCTGGAAACCTAAATCGAATTAAAATTGGTATGGGATTCAGCGGACGCTTACTATTTAAGTTGGGCAAGCAGCTGTTTAAAGGTTTTTGCAGAGATGATTTCGGCTTTCGGTGAGCTTAAATGAAACCCTTCATTCTGCATTGGGAACACATCAGCATCAAATAACACACGCTGAAATTGATGGAATCGTTTTATGAGATCAAATTTTTGTGATTTAGATTTACCAACGCCGTTTAACATGCGCTTGTAGATCACATCTAGATGATCATTGAGGTTGGGTTCTTCTATAAAGTCATTGCTGTGGAGTAACCAAGTCTCTGCGAGTTTTGTGTAGTAGCTATAAATTGAAGAATATCTAATTTTTTGTTGTTGCGAGATATGGTGCAAATATTTGGCTGAATCCAACTGATACAGTTGAGCGATAGATTTAATATCTTCTAAAGCAGGATGAAACAAGCTATACAGCCAAAGAGCTAACCGTTTGCCATTTTCAGGCAGGCTGTTATGTTGGCTGTGTAGAACGTTATATAGATCTGTGGAGGTCTTATGGCTGTTTTTGAAGAACCTCAAAATCTGTTTATGCAAAGCAGTAAGTGCCTCAAGAGTATCTTCAGTGTGTAATCGTTCCTCTTTTGCCGTGGAATTGATATTTTTGAACAGTGGCTCTTTAGTTTGTTCAGAATGGCAGAGTATTAGCTGGGGTGAAAGATAGCGTTTAAACGCACTAGGGCTTAAGCCACATGTCTCAATCTCTTCAGATAAACACAGCGTCAGCGCAGGACTTAAATTGACATTGTCTAATTGCATCAATGAATGACTGGAAGCTTCTAAGAGTTGATTGAATTGCTTTTGATTGAAAGGTATTTCTAATGCATTAAAAATGGAACGGATATAAGCGTAGCAATCAAATTGGATATCGATAGGCTTTGCTTTAAATCTAAGGATCCACAGTTGAGTCAATCGGTCAGGTACAAAATTTCGTGATTTCTTGAGAGGATGCTTAGGATCGTACAAATCACCATAATGGGGTGATTGCGGTTCTAAGAGTAAAAGCGGAAATTGTAATGCCTGAACATAGTAGATTTCTTCATCAGTTTTGAGATGTTCAAGTAAAGCATTTAAGCTAGCTTGATGTGAAAGTCCGCCGTACAGGATTGCACTGATAAGAAGATTGCCAACAATTTCATCATCTGAAAAATGTTCCGTAGTATGCCAATAACGCCAGAGTCGCTCTTTTAAATAGGTGAGATATTTCGAATTCTCTAACCAAGATTCATTAAATATTAAAGGTGTCCGTTTAATAGAAACGAGGTGCTGCGTTGGTAATGGTAAGTCTGCATCATTGGCACGGTTGTATTGAATAATGTGTTTGCGAAAGTGCTGATAAAATGCCTTTTTTAAAGAAAAGCTTACTTTTTGTTGCTCTAAGTGCTGAATCACTTGGTTATAGAGATCTGGGAAATTTTGTGATTGTTGTGTCTGTTGTAATTTTTCTTGGGAGAGAAATTCATCGATGATTGCTTGAATTTGTAAGTGCTCTTTTATGCGCTTTTGATCTCTATTCTTTGTACGGCGTTCATGTGCATAATGTTTTTGTTTAAGCATGTTCATACATCCCATCAATTTGGTAAGCGTGCTGCATATTGTTGAGGCAGTTGGCGAGTTCTTTATATTGTTGAAGCGAAAGACTTGAGAATTTTTGCCCCATTTCTTGTTGGTTTTGCTCATGCCCAAACAAAGCCAGAATGAAGTTTTCATCTGCTTTTTCGGTGAGATATGCACGAGCTGTATGCCTAAGCCAATTGGCATGATCAAGTTGCATAATACGAGTGAAACTGTTGACTAAATGAGGGCTAAGTGCTTGCCATTGTCCATGTTGATAGACACTGAGGAGAGGCTTTTTACTGCTTAAAATTTCTTGAATATACGGTTGATGCTCTGGGTACAGTTGTTGGAATTCATTTAAATAGGTAATGAATAAGCGGATTTGCTTTACAACAAAATCACATAGAGGAATTAATCGACCATCATTTGTTCTACTGTGAATTTCTTTATCTGAAAGCCAAAGCCATTGTTGTTTTAAATCGAAATTTTTTAAGAAACCTGGGAAGTCGCTGACAGGTCGAGCTGCACTGAACAATAATAAGATATGCCAAAGCCATACATTATAGTGATTAAACATATCAAGCATTTTTCCTTGATGTTCAGCTTGAATGATCTGATGTTGTAAGTATGCAAATATAGCCGTTACTATTGCTGGTTTAGGGGCTTTACAACTACCAAACCTTTGTTGCTCATCATCGATGACATAGATTTCTTTTGCTAAGTCTTTTGATAGCTGATGTACTGTACCCTGATAGCTTTGCTGCAAACGGTAGATTGGATACGAACAATATGAAATAGAAACTGATCGATTTGCATCGATGCCTGTAAGAATGTCGGCTAGTTGTTCATTTTGAGTGTAATGGTAAATACAGTGATGTAATAAAACACTTATTTTTTTAGTCGATAACGACGGAATGAAGAGTTCTTCCCGACATTTTTTTAATGCATGTGCGACTTGCTCTTGCTTCAGTATTGGCTGTTGTCTTAGACCCTCTACCAGCTCTTTGACTAAAGGTAAATCGAAATGGGTTACCTGATTAAGCAATTGGTCTTTGTATTCAAAAGCAGAGTCCTCAAACAGCGTGAATTTGGAACGTAGAAAATATTGATCGTTTTCAAAAATGACCTTCTGTCGTTTATTGAGTGCATAGCGTTGTTTGGATTGTAGATAGAGCCATTGCTCAATAGGAACACCACTCAAGAAACTGAGTAAGATAAAAAGATATGCTTTATTTTTTTTTTGATGATTTAAATAGAGTTGATGACAATGTTGTACAAGTAAGCTCAGGCTATTGAAGTCTGGATAATGCTTACTACAGCTAAAATTATGCTGTTGTCTAATGATGTGTTGCTGTGTCAGTTTACTTACTCGATGTTGTAAAAAACTAGATTGGCTTGTTAATGGCGATACCTGTGCTGTATTGATGGAGTATTGCTGATTTGGCTGTTCATCCTGTAATTCCTCATAAAAGAGAGCAGGATGCTGTTTCTGAGGCATGTCATATGGACAGTGTAAAATGGCGTTGTGTTCATCCAAATAAATTGGCTCATCGATGTGCTTGGGTGGTGCTAAGTAATGTTTCTTGGGTTTAAGTGCTAAGACATAATCATAGAATCGCCGTATATCAAGCAGTAATAGATACTGAAAACGATTGAGTTTAGAGTCGTTTTCTAATTCCCGTAAACTCTTCACGAAGTCAGCCAAGGTAATCTCATGGCTAGGCAATTGCTCCCATAACCACAAATATTCCTGCTGATACCGATTCAATTGTTTGCCTTGTTGCGATGCGGCATAAGCTTCGTTTGCTAATCTAAATCGATTAAACACTCTAATAATGGTGGTTTGGTGATCCTTTTCAGTCGGATTCGGAATTGCTTTAAGAATACATGCTGCATGTAAATTATGCACAGCCCATCGTTGTATAATAGGATATTCATGCTGATCTACTGAATAGAGATAGGCACAGATCGGATGTTTAGACACACTTGGGGGGAGAGGTAATTTTGTTGGGAGTTCAAACTTAGAGTCTGCATCGAAGCTGACTGTTGTTTTCAATAAGGGTTTTAATTCAGGGATTAAGACTGTAGGTTTTAAGTGCTGTGCGATAGCATTTTGATAGTCCTGATCAAAAAATTCATGATCTAGCATTCGCTCAATGATGTTTTCAATTTTCATGGTCTAAACTCCAAAATTGTGATGCGCATGGTTGTACGCTCGTGAGTGCTTTACATTTATTTTTGAGTGCTTGAATTCGTAGGTCGTGAGTGCCGTTGATTTGCTTCTGGCGATAAAGTAGCTGATTACGACTGCAATCGATTAACTTAGCGAGTAGGTCTCGAGAAAGACTGCATCTGGGTTTGTCATAAAGCTTTTGATTCACATCGTAAATTGCTTGTTTCGATAGAGACTGATTTAAGTTATGAAGTAGCTTATCGGGATTAAGAGCCTGTGGATTGATCTTGAGCTCAGTCATCAACTTAAAGAGTGTGTTGCTGAGTTGATATTGAACCTGAATGAGGTCTACATCAGCTTCTACAATGCTTCGAGCTTTGATTCGAATATTTTGTTGTTGTGCTATATAAACAAGAAGAAAGTTATCTGTTGCGAATAACTCAGCTGGAGCAGGTGCAGTAGCAGATATTAGGCTCACGTCATGTTGAAAGTGTGTTGGCAGTTGCGAGGCATTTAAAATCTGAGCGTAGCTTTGGTAAATTTTGAACAGAGGCGGGTAAGGACGGATCATGACCTCCTTTGTATAAAACGGTCTTTTATTGGCTAGCTGAGAATTTGCTTTTGTAGGCTTCATTTATTCGCCCTCCTGATTTTTTTAACTTAGATCAAGAAGTACAAAAAACTTTTAATTTTTATAAAAAGATCAAGAAAGTGGTTATAAATGTGGGCGGTTTTTGATGAATTTGAGAGGCTCAAAGCGGGTGGGAAATAGGGTGTATTTGGAATTTTTATTTTAAGTTATTGATTTTATTTGATGTGAATGTGGCTGGTTTCTTCGTGTTTTGTATTATCTCTGTGGTAGTTTAAATATGGCCCAAGGTATTGATGATGCTTTAGTAGAAATTTTAGGTGCTAAACAAATTAATGCCTTACGTAAGGCCGGTCACTACCGACGAGATGTGTATTAATGCTTAGCTAGATTGGCATAAATTCTATTTCTACAATCCTCCATCGATGGGGGGATTTTTTTATGGCCATCTGAATAATTATCGGCAATCACATATTTTTTAATAATTAAGATGTCTTGCACGAAGCAAATTTCAAAATAATTAGATAGACACGGCAAAAATAAAACGCTTGGCAAAATAAGATTGGCATGAATAGTGCATTATTTTAATGCAAATCATTCATTTAATGCTGAATTTAGCATCAATTTAGTTCACGAATCACGATAAAAGAAATTGAGATTGGGTATTTATGAAAATCTATACGGAAAGACTTGAGGGTAATGTCGTACAAGAAAATGTTGAGATAGTTGAACTGACATTTGATACACGACAAAAGAGCCGTTTTCGTGCAACTTTAGCTAACGGGCACGATATTGGTGCAGATTTACCCCGTACCGGCATTTTAAGGCACGGTTCATATATCGCAACTCAAGAGGGTGATGTACTGCGTGTCGATGCCAAAGCAGAAAAACTCATGAAAGTAGAAGCACCAAGCAGCTTTGATTTATTAAAAGCAGCGTATCACTTAGGTAATCGTCACGTCCCTTTAATGCTCACACCAACGGCGCTGTATTTTGAGCCAGATCATGTATTGGCTGAAATGATAATTGGACTTGGTTTAACGGTATATGAAACCATGCATCCATTTGAGCCTGAAAGCGGTGCTTATGCACAGCATCAGCATGATCACAGATTAAGCCCAATTAAGGCTTTGCATCATGTTCACACCTAATGCTTCACAGCTTTTAAGTCTGTTGACTTTGTCCTCAACGGCACTACCAATTGGGGCGTACTGTTATTCTCAAGGGGTAGAAAGTGCGATTGATCAGAGCTTAATTTTTGATGAAACCTCGAGCATTACTTATTTTGAAGAAGTGCTTGAAATGCTTTTGGTACGGTTTGAGCTGCCCGTTTTGAAACGCCTAATAATATCTTTTGATCAGCCTGAGCAGTTTGAATACTGGGCGCAGTTATATAGAGCAAGTCGAGAAAGCAAAGAGTTATTGGCTGAATCACAGCAATTGGCATTTTCATTAAATGCGTGGATTCGTGATGTGCTGAAAAAGCCTGTGAAATTAAAAAAGCAGATCGGTTTCGTACCCATCTATGCGCATCTTTGTGGGCAACTCGAACTTGATGTTGCAGAGGTTTTGACTGCTTATACCTTTACCGTACTTGAAAATCAGGTGTTGGCTGCCGTGAAAACTGTACCACTTGGACAGATGAGTGGACAACGGATTTTATGGCATGTGCATGGGCTGATTCCAGAGGCAATTGAACGTGCTTTAGCACTGCAAGATGCTGAACTCAGTAGCGCCTTACCTAATTACGCCATGCTCAGTATGGCACACGAAACACAATATTCACGATTATTTAGATCTTAAAAATAAAGGACATTTCACATGACAGAACGTAGCCCATTACGCGTAGGTATTGGCGGTCCAGTTGGTTCAGGTAAAACAGCGCTTACTTTAAATTTATGTCAGGCACTGCGTGAAAAATACAATATGGCGGTGGTGACCAATGATATTTATACCAAAGAAGATTCCAACTTTTTAACACGCCATGAAGCTATGTCACCTGAGCGTATTGTTGGTGTAGAAACAGGTGGTTGCCCGCATACCGCAATTCGTGAGGACGCCTCCATTAACCTAGCGGCTATTGATGACCTGTGCGAAAAATTTGATGGCCTTGAACTGATCATTATTGAAAGTGGCGGTGATAATTTGGCAGCAACATTTAGCCCGGAACTTTCAGATTTAACCCTGTATGTAATTGATGTGGCGGGTGGGGAGAAAATTCCGCGTAAAGGTGGCCCCGGTATTACCAAATCTGATTTGTTAATCATAAACAAAACCGACCTTGCACCAATGGTTGGAGCAAATTTAGATGTGATGGATCAAGACGCGAAACGTATGCGCGGTGAAAAACCTTTTCTATTTTCCAATATGAAAACTAAAGATGGCTTAAATGACATCATCAGCTTTATTGAGAAACAAGGTTTGTTTAAAGCATAAGGGGCATCCACTATGAAGTTATTATTGCAAAGAATTACCTTCACATCGTTGGCATTCTTTCCCTTGGTAGCAATGGCGCATCCAGGCCATGAGCATAGCCATAATAGTTTTATCAGCGGTTTTGTGCATCCATTTACAGGGCTTGATCATCTAATGATGGCGTTAGCATTTGGCGTATTGATTTGGACTGCACACCAGCGCTGGAAATGGGCCGGATTATTCGGTTTATCTGCCGCAATGATTGTCGGTTTTATGATCGGTGCACAATTCAACTTAGCAACAGCAATTGCTGAAAACGGCATTATTGCGTCGTTAATTGTATTGGCTGTTGCTCTTTGGACCAAAACCAATAAAGCCGTTCCTTTTATTGCTGCACTTTTGGCCGGTTTTCATGGCATCGCACATGGTACGGAACTTGGCCAAAGCGGTCAGGCAGTTTTACTGGTCGTTGGTATGGTTACAGCGATGGCATCTATATACGTATTCGGTTTGCTCGTCGGCGCATTTATTCAAAAATATGTGCCTTATGGTAAGCAAATGATTGGTGCTTTGACAGCTATTGTTGCTGTAATTGGTTTAGCTTGATGCCTCATTCATCTCAAATAATAGGGAGATGCAAATGAATGATCTGGTATTAAGCGAAACAAAATTTATATCGACACAACAACAGCATAACAGCCAACTGTGGTATGCCTGTTTGGAACTTGGTTTTGCCTATCAAGTACAGTCAAATCGAACCGAATTACAGCATCGCAAGCATCATGGGCCTGTACGCGTTCAGAAGATGTTGTGGCCTGAAAAAACTGGTATTTGCCATGCAATTATTGTGCATCCACCAGCAGGAATTGCTGGCGGAGACCATCTGACTTTTGATATGAAAGTTGAGGCGAATGCGCATGCGTTAGTTACCACGCCCGGTGCAGGAAAATGGTACAAAACCAATGGCAAGCAAGCCTATCAGCATATTCATATACATGTCGCAGCACAGGCGACATTTGAATGGTTACCGCAAGAAACCATGCTTTTTGATGGTGCCAATGCAGACTCTGAAACACATATTCATCTAGATGAAATGGCCAGTTTTATTGGGTGGGATATGTTGGTCATCGGTCGACAAGCACGTGGTGAAATTTTTCAGCAAGGGCAATACCAAAGCAAATTTAGGCTGTATCGTGCAGACAAATTATTGGTTGCAGATAGTTTAAATTTTAAGGGGCAGGATCGGTGGCTTACATCCTGTTTAGGTATGAATGGACATGCTGTGATGGGAAGTTTCTGGGCAGTAGCACCATCGCGTTTAAGGCAAACAACATTACTGGCTGAACATATCGAATTAATCCGTGAATTGATTATGCGGATGAATCTAGCGGTGACTTTAACCCTGTTAGATGATGTGATTTGTGCACGTTATTTAGGCGATGATGTACGTGAATGCCATGATGCTTTTGCAGCAGTCCGTGCCCGTTTAAGACGCTATTGGTATGACCTAGCAGAAGAATTCCCACGGATTTGGCGCACTTAAGTTTTGCCATCATTGGAAAGTAGATAGGTCTAGCAAGATTAATAGATTAAGTGTTCATTTTACCTTTGGGTTAGGACACTAAAAATCAAAACGTGCGAGAGCGGAAGAAGAATTTGCACGCATTTTGCATTCTACATTTTAGAAGATTAGGAAATTGTTATGGAACTTAATCCAACTGAAAAAGATAAATTATTAATTTTTACCGCAGGCCTTGTTGCTGAGCGTCGTAAAGCGCGTGGATTAAAATTGAATTATCCAGAATCAATTGCATTTATTTCAGCAGCACTGCTTGAGGGCGCACGCGATGGCATGTCCGTGAGCGAGTTAATGCATTACGGCACAACCTTGTTAAGTCGTGAAGATGTCATGGATGGTGTCGCGGAAATGATTGCAGAAGTGCAGGTCGAAGCTACTTTTCCAGATGGTTCAAAGTTAGTCACAGTTCATCAACCCATTGTCTAATAAAAATAAGGAGTAAGCCATGATTCCTGGTGAAATTATTACGCCTGATTCAGACATTGAAATGAATGTCGGACGAGAAACACTGAAAATGCGTGTTGCTAATGCAGGCGATCGACCAATTCAAGTCGGTTCTCATTTTCACTTTGCTGAAGCCAATGATGCTTTGCAATTTAATCGAGAGCAAGCTAGAGGCTATCGACTCAACATCGCTGCTGGAACAGCAGTTCGTTTTGAACCGGGCCAAAGTCGAGATATCGAATTGGTTGCACTTGCAGGTAAACGTGAGGTGTATGGGTTTGCAGGGCGTGTTATGGGTAAATTGGATTAACTATTTTTATGCTCAAGTGTCTTGTTGAACAATTAAATTATTGTTAGTAATAAGTTCAATAAGTACATGAAAAAGCATAAGAGAATTAAATGTTAATAATGAAAATACGCCCAGCAACTGTTGATGATGTTGAAGCCATCGCTGCTGTTATTGAACCTTTTGTCGATTATGTTGTCGTGACTGAAGAAGGACGTGAACGCTTTAAACCTGATATGTTGAAAAACATCTTCCAACAACCACTTATTCATTATTTTGTGGCAGAAATTAATGAAGAAATCGTTGGGAATTTGGCGTATATCGCTCCATCTCATGTCATGCATTATTTCTTAAAAGCTGAATATCACGGTCAAGGTTATGGTCGACAAATGTGGGACTTTTTAGAGCAAGAAATACTTAAAAATGATCCCGATATAATCACAATAAATTCAAGTCATTATGCACTCGATATTTATAAAAAATATGGATTTGAAGTGGTCGGTGCGCTAACGGAGAAATGGGGTATTCAATTTATTCCGATGCAAAAGCTGCTAAAGCCAAAAAATCTAGAATAGGAAATATATTAATGAAAATGTCTCGCCGTGCTTATGCGGAAATGTTTGGCCCTACAGTAGGTGATAGAGTTCGCTTAGCTGATACAGAATTGTTTATTCAAGTTGAACAAGACCTCACGACTTATGGTGAAGAAGTTAAATTTGGCGGTGGCAAGGTCATTCGCGATGGTATGGGACAGTCACAATTATTGTCTGATGAGGTCGCTGATACCGTCATTACCAATGCTTTAATTGTCGATTGGTGGGGTATTGTCAAAGCCGATGTTGGACTTAAAAATGGTCGTATCTGGAAAATAGGTAAAGCAGGTAACCCTGATATTCAACCTGACATTACAATCCCTTTAGGTGCAGCAACTGAAGTCATCGCAGGTGAAGGACAAATCTTAACGGCGGGAGGGATTGATACTCACATTCATTGGATTTGCCCACAACAAGTTGAAACAGCACTAATGTCAGGCACAACTACAATGATTGGTGGTGGTACAGGCCCCGCCGCAGGAACATCTGCAACCACAGTAACTCCAGGCCCATGGCATATTGCGACCATGCTACAAGCTATTGATGATTTACCTATGAATATTGGTCTGTTAGGTAAAGGCAACTTGAGTCAGCCAGAACCAATCGCTGAACAAATCAAAGCCGGTGTGGTGGGTTTAAAATTACATGAAGACTGGGGATCGACGCCAGCCGCGATTGATAACTGTCTAAGTGTGGCGGATCAATACGATGTACAAGTTGCCATTCACACAGACACACTAAATGAAAGTGGCTTTCTAGAAGAAACCTTAGCAGCATTTAATAACCGGACCATCCACACTTACCATACTGAGGGTGCGGGCGGTGGTCACGCACCAGATATTTTAAAAGCAATTGGTCAACCCAATGTTTTACCATCTTCAACCAATCCCACACGTCCATATACCGTCAATACCATTGATGAACATTTAGATATGTTGATGGTTTGCCACCATTTAGACCCTGCAATTTCTGAAGATGTTGCTTTTGCTGAAAGTCGGATTCGCCGTGAAACTATTGCTGCAGAAGATATCTTGCAGGATATGGGCGCAATTGCCATGATGTCTTCCGACTCGCAAGCGATGGGGCGTGTGGGTGAAGTAATATTACGTACTTGGCAGACAGCACATAAAATGAAAGTGCAACGCGGCCCACTCGAAGGTGATAATCAAAATCACGATAACAATCGTGTGAAGCGCTATATTGCTAAATATACGATTAATCCTGCCATTACCCATGGATTAAGCCATGAAGTTGGTTCGATTGAAGTGGGTAAATTAGCCGATATTGTTTTATGGAAGCCTGCATTTTTTGGTGTTAAGCCCTCGATGATTATTAAAGGCGGAATGATTGCAGCTGCGCCGATGGGTGATATTAATGCTTCAATTCCAACGCCACAGCCTGTGCATTATCGTCCGATGTTTGGCGCTTACCCTCGTGGCGTACATAACACCTGCATTACCTTTTTATCGCAAGTGGCAATAGAGCAAGGCGTACATGAACAATTGGCTTTAAAGAAGTTGATTAGTCCTTGTAAAGCCACGCGTAATATCTCGAAAGCAGATATGAAGTTAAATACTTATTGTCCTGTAATGGAGGTTGACCCTGAGATTTATGAAGTACGTGCAGATGGTGTGCATTTGACTTGTGAGCCTGCGGAAGTGTTACCAATGGCGCAGCGTTACTTCTTATTTTAATCATTTCCAAAACACTATTTCACAAAGCCTTTCTGAATATGAAAGGCTTCTCTTTTTTAAATTTTAGTATTTTTGAAAAGTAAATAATCTTTAAAATATGAAAATACGACTACCTCTATAAGGGCTAACAATCCAAAAAATGTAAAATTTAATAATTTATGATGGCTTTGTTGCACAAACCTATCTGTAAAGGCTTTTTCAGCGATATAATTTTCAAATGAAGAAGCCTACACACAAAA
>NZ_JARDAL010000069.1:0-11582 GCF_048957595.1 Acinetobacter sp. AS5
TCTCCTGGTCTTTGTAGCTGCGGTGGTCGACTCGGGCGGTGTATCCGGCCATGTCCAGGTGCATATTGCAGATATCGGCAAAGTGTTCGCGCCAGTGCTCGATTTCTCCACTGTGTTTCTGATCCAGTTCCCGGGTTTTCTCAGTAAAACCTTCGGGAGTGAGCTTGCGTGTGCTCATCAGGATATGGGCGTGATAATTGCGTTCATCGCTGCCGGATCCGGTATGCGGTGCATGGATACAGGCATCGACGGCCACCTGATGTCTGTCCACGATACTGGCGCATAGCTCTTCGAGCATGGCCAGGCGTTGTTCCTGATTTAATTCACTTGGAAAAGCGATTTCAAATTCTCGGGCAACTGTCGAGTTTTTTCGGGTTTCCCGTTGTTCAACTTCGTTCCAGAGTCTTTCCCGGTTTTTTAAATGCTTTGGTGCGCCTTCGGGTAAATAAATTTCTTTATATTCCACACCTGTTTTTCGGCTGTAATCATGTTCTCGGCCCTCACGTTCACAATAGATCTTTTCACCTGCCCGATAGGCAATCGCAGCAGTAGCGGAACGCCCTGCTGATCGTGCTACGGTTTTGACTGAAAAGTGGTAAATCGCCATGCCTGTTTTTCGCTTTTAAATTTTCACATAGTGAAATACAACCGTGTATACGGTTGTCGGGGTATTGGGGAGTCCCCAATCGGACTTGCAAACGAAGTTTGCATAAGTGCGCTCTTCGAGGAAAACATTACTATACATATAGCACCTTGAATGCATATTCAAGTGCGCTTATGTTAGGGATGGTTTCCCAGGATGATGGTATTGGATTAATGAGCGTTACTGAAACACTAGACAGCAAAATTAAAGCCCAGGAAGAAAAGCTGAAACAGCTTAAAGCTCAAAGACAGGCAGCACTTGCAAGAGAACGTGCTAAAGAGAAAGAACAGGCTCGTAAAGATGATACTAGACGCAAAATTCTAATCGGATCTTGTATGCTAAAAATCACTGAAGAAGATGAACAGGCCCGGGCAAAATTGATTGCACAGATGGACAAGTATTTGACTGATGAACGTGATCGTAAGCTCTTTAATTTATAAGTGATAGGAAATCAATCATGGCATTGAGCCAATTCGATATTATTAAGTCTTTAGGTGAATCTATTGAATGGTTTGAAAAAGAACTCTCTTGGGGAATGCCTATTGCAGAATTAAGGCATTTAACAGGAAGAATTGGGAACTTTATGTAGCTATGATGACCTTAGGACAATTAGCTGATTCAGTTAATCAGAGAGGTTATGATGTAGTTTCCAGTACTGGACGGCTTTGTTGCACAAAGATATCATAACTATATGATTTTAAAAGTTTTGATTATTTTTTGATCCAAAATTAAATTTATTTAAATCAGATGCTTACATATTTATGCAACAAAGCCTCATTTTAAGGGATGTTATCAAGTGCTACAAAATTTTTTTGAAAAGAGTAGATTTTTAGTTATTATAGTTATTATAAATTGCATAATATCTTCTATTTTTTTATATTTATCAACTATATATCTTCTAATTGATGCAATAATTTTTATTATAAAAAATATATATGCAACTAATTTTGAAGTAAAAATAGTTGTTGTTAAATTTTTAAAAATCCTCGATGTCTCGTTAATTGCTATTACATTTCATTTAATTTCAGCAGGTTTTTATAAATTATTTATTCAACAAGCTATTTTTGACAATAGTTCTTTTTTTAAGACACTATCAATTAATAAGTTTCATGATCTAAAAGTTATTATATTACATGTATCTATTGTAGTTATAGTCATCTTGTTTTTAGAAGATCTTGTTGTTTTTGGTGGAACTTTAGCCAACTTATATGCTGGTATTTCTTCTAGCCTAGTCATATTAGCAATAATTTTTACTTGTAAGCTATTCGATAATGATCATCACAAAGACGATGAATAACTTAAATCGCAAGGACTCATTTATAATTACTCTTTTATTTGAGCATTTAATTGAAGTTAAGATTAGAGATCGTCATGTATTGAGAAAAAATGTCTGATTCAAACTTCACTAAACTCAAAATTGCGTCAAAGATTGCAGCTTCAAATAGAAATACTGCACTCTTTCTTTAATCAAAAAATCTGCATGCTTGGTTTTTCCATAAGAAAAAAACCAAAAAATGATCCAATATTCTTAGTATAAGCAGAGGAAAACTATGGACGTTCTATTTTCGAATTTTTTAGATAAACCTGTTTGGATGTGGATTTTCTTTATCCTTATTGTACTTGTCCTGCTTATTCTAGATCTTG
This sequence comes from Acinetobacter sp. AS5, assembly GCF_048957595.1. NCBI lineage: Bacteria > Pseudomonadati > Pseudomonadota > Gammaproteobacteria > Moraxellales > Moraxellaceae > Acinetobacter > Acinetobacter sp. AS5. Next base: position 2,288 of record NZ_JARDAL010000069.1, read on the forward strand.
GAGTATTTCATCGTAAGGTAAGAGAGATTGGTGTTAAAGAAAGCTTAGCACTATCAGCATTTTATATTACATTAGGTTTACTTTTCGGCGCATGGGTGTGGTGGTATCTCGGACCCACGGCAGGGATTAACTATGTAACCGGTTTTGTAATTGAAAAATCATTAGCGATGGATAATATCTTTGTCATTGCAATGATTTTTTCATATTTCTCGATACCAAGAATTTATCAGCATAGAGTCTTATTTTGGGGAATTATAGGTGTAATTTTTCTAAGAGCTATCATGATTGGCGTGGGCGCAACACTGGTCAGCCAATTTTCATGGGTTCTTTATATATTTGCAGCCTTTCTTATTTTTACAGGGATAAAAATGTGGCTAAGTGTTGATAAAGAATATGAAGTCGGAAATTCTCCTATTTTGAACTTTATTAAAAAAAGATTTCGTGTCACTGAGCAGCTTCATGCAGAGAAGTTCTGGGTGAAAAAGATTGATCCAAAAACTAACCAATTAACCTGGTTTATGACACCACTTTTTCTAGCCTTGATCATGATTGAATTTGTAGATCTGATCTTTGCAATAGATAGTGTTCCTGCGATTTTTGCGATTACGACAGATCCATTTATTGTTTATACTTCAAATATTTTCGCAATTTTGGGATTACGTGCTTTATATTTTGCCCTATCAGCAATGGTCGACCGCTTCCATTATTTGAAGTACGCATTAGCAGTATTGTTAGTCTTTATTGGATCAAAAATTTTTATAGCTGATGGATTAGGTATAGCAAAAATTCCACCGCCAGTCTCCCTTTCGATCACGTTCATCATCTTGTTTACAGGAATTCTATACTCTCTTTGGAAAACAAAAGATCAAAGTACTCATAGGTAAAAATTACAATCCTTTAAATAATTAATAGCTACCAATAAAACAGTGGCTGTTAATTATTCTGATTATAAGTTTTCCTAAAATTAACATAATACGGATTATGCGAAACGAGAGCCTACTGCTCTCGTTTTTTCATTCTAGAACTGCTAAACTTCTTATACGCCATTGACGTACTCCAACCTATGTTATTCATTGAAACCAGTATTTTTACCAAGCAAATTAAAGAGCTTGTGAGTGATGAAGAGTATCGTCAGCTCCAGCAAGATCTCTTGGTACAGCCTGATAAGGGCGACTTAATCAAGAATGGCGGTGGAATTCGTAAAGTACGCTGTGCTCAAGGCAATAAAGGTAAAAGTGGTGGTATCCGGGTGATCTATTATTGGGTCACAGAGGATGATCAGATCTTTTTCCTGGTGGCTTATCCAAAGTCTGTGAAAGATAACCTGACAGACAAAGAGACCTCTATTTTGCGTCAATTAGTGAAGGAGCAATTTCATGGATAACAACTTATTTGATGACTTGGTTGCTTCAATCAAAGAAGCTGGTGCCATCAAACGCAATGAAATGAAAGCAAGCCGGGTAACTGAGCTTGAATTGCCAGATATTAAGGAAGTACGTGAGAAAACTGGCTTAACCCAAGCAGAGTTTGCTGCACGTTTGCATATCAGTGCGAGAACCCTGCAAAACTGGGAACAAGGCCGTCGTTACCCGACTGGTCCTGCAGCAACCTTAATTCGTATCCTGGATGCTCATCCAACTCTAATTTAAGAAGTTTAGATAGTAAAAAACCCCGGCATCCTGCCGGGGTTTTTCATATTGGGTTGCTAGGTATGACTCCTGTCTTACCTCACGTTCCTGGTGCGATCTTTCTTGTTCTTGTTATTTGGAACATCCTGTTCTCTATGTACCCATCATAGGAAAATTCCAGTATTCCGGGTAGCCGCAAAGAACCGGAATTAACGTAAGCCTAAGCGTACAAAATAGCCTAAATTTTATCCACAGCAATTGGGGATAATTTCAAAGCCAGGAAGCTGATGAAATGGGTTTTGTCTACCAAATTGATTATTTTTTGATCAAATTTACTGGCAAAATGTTACAGATCCGCTTAAAAACTCACCAACTTATTACAAAAGCCACTTTTTGTGCATTTGGTGATCAGGGTTAAAATTTTAAGTGATTGATTTTTATACTCATATACAAGTGTACTTCGTATAACCGCCATTATGTTAAATAGCATAAAAAGGGACCTCAGATTTGGGTCCCTTTTATCTAAATTATTTGTATGCTTGGATAGATTTTAGAATCTCCTGTCTGGCTTCTTCTACATTGCCCCAACCATTAAATTTCATCCATTTACCTTTTTCCAAGTCTTTATAATGTTCAAAGAAATGTTTCATTTGATCTAATTGAAGCTGAGGGAGGTCGCTCAGATCTTCAACATTGTTATATAGAGGTGTGAGCTTAGAATGAGGTACAGCAATGATCTTTGCATCAATACCGGCTTCATCTTCCATATACATGACTCCGACAGGTCTGCTGCGAATTACTGATCCTACAGCAACCGCATGGGGAGCTATTACAAATACATCTAAGGGATCACCATCCTCGCTTAATGTTTGAGGAATATAACCGTAATTGTACGGATATGACATTGCTGTACTTAGAAAGCGATCAACCAATAAAGCATCATATTCTTTATTCACTTCATACTTGATGGGTTTAGCATTTGCCGGGATTTCGATGATGCTATTAAAGTCATCTGGTGGATTAGTACCTGCTTTAACATTTTTAAAACTCATTGTTTTACCTTCTAATATTTAGATTATTAATGATTAGTGAAAAATTGATAGGAAAGTATTCCTAGTACTGTAAAGATTAATGAACCTATTACATGGATGGCTATTGTTGAGATAGCATATTCAAACTTTGAAGCTTGTAGCAACGCAACAATTTCAACTGAAAATGTTGAAAAGGTCGTTAAAGCACCGCAGAAGCCTGTCACAACGAATAACTTATAATTAGGGCTTATTGAGCTATTTGAAAAAAATGATACAGCTAATCCAATAATAAAAGCACCGATTAAGTTAACAATCACTGTCCCGAAAGGAATATTTTCAAATACGCTATTAAATCTTAGACTTATGCCCCAACGAAGCCAGGCACCGATTACAGAACCGAGAGCAATTGATAAAAGAGAAAGATACATGTCTGCTCCTAGTTATGAGCAGCAAAAGATATATAAATAAAGAACTTTATGACGGGAAAACATAGCGTAGCTCCATTTTGTAAAAGCAGAGCACGCGACTACGTACCCTGCTTGAGGGAAACGTAGGTATCATCAGCCAGAATTGGCGGTTTGTGTAAGGAGGATAGCCATCTCCTTTGAGTACTATTATTTAAAAATTGATTAGCTAATTCAACAACCTTCTATTATTAAAATACGTAAGTTTGATACTTTTTTATCTTTAGTTTAGTAAAACTTGAAACTTTTCATTTTTTCTATAATCTTTTTGGAAAGGGTGTCCAGCTAAGCTGAGGCAGGTGTTTTTTGTAGTCGGGCCGCTACAATATTGATAAAGAGCACCTGTATGTTTAATTTCAAGATTTTTAATAAAGTCTCTACGGAAGTATTGACGATCAAAAATGATCTCCAGCTTAATGCTGAGCTGCAATTAATTAATAAATATAAAACGGCTATTTCTGAAGATTATAAACAGGCTATTGTTTTGATCTTTAAAGAACGCGGCTACACACGTTTGGAAATAGGTCAATTACTTGGGGAGCTAAAAGCTTCATAAAATACAGATTAAACAAAGCTTGGATATACATCCAGGCTTTATAAAAAAGTACCTAGCTGTTACCCTTGTCCTGATTTTTTTACTCTAAAAAGTTTCTTCATCTTATGACACCTACGCCACCTTAAGTTTATTTACCTTCTTAAATCTGTAAATAACTCATCACTGTCTAGCTAGTGATGTGGTGTAGTCGCTTGTGTGTTGTATATATCACATCACTAGCCTATCTGAAAAATTAAAAAACAGGCTATGTTTATGTTATCTAATGTCCGAGAACAGTGGTTCTCTAACATCCGTGGGGATGTACTTGCCGGATTAGTCGTCGGTCTTGCACTCATCCCTGAAGCCATCGCATTTTCAATTATTGCAGGTGTAGATCCTAAAGTTGGTCTATACGCATCCTTCTGTATTGCCGTCGTGATTTCTTTCGTAGGTGGTCGTCCTGCCATGATTTCAGCAGCCACTGGCGCAATGGCGCTGCTTATGGTCACATTGGTCAAAGAGCATGGGCTTGAATATCTGCTGGCAGCAACAATTTTGACAGGCGTGATTCAAATATTGGCAGGCTATTTAAAGCTCGCCAAGTTAATGCGGTTTGTATCTAAATCTGTGGTTATTGGATTCGTAAATGCGTTAGCGATCTTAATTTTCATGGCTCAATTGCCTGAACTGATTAATGTGACCTGGCATGTATATGCTTTTGTTGCTTTAGGTTTAGCAATTATTTATCTATTCCCTCTGGTTCCCAAATTAGGAAAATTACTCCCTTCTCCACTAGTCTGCATCATTGCAATCACATTATTGGCAATCGCTTTAGGAATTGATGTCCGGACCGTGGGCGATATGGGGTCTTTACCTGACACACTTCCAATGTTCTTGATTCCAGATATTCCTTTGAATATTGAAACATTGATGATTATTTTGCCTTATTCAGTCGCACTGGCGGCTGTAGGTTTACTTGAATCGATGATGACAGCAACTATCGTGGATGAAATGACTGATACGCCAAGTGATAAATATCAGGAATGTAAGGGACAAGGGATTGCGAATATTGCTTCTGGCTTTATGGGTGGCATGGCCGGTTGTGCAATGATTGGTCAATCTATGATTAACGTAAAATCAGGTGGCCTTACACGCTTATCAACATTCTCTGCGGGCATTTTTCTTCTTATTCTGGTTGTATTTATCAGTGACTGGCTCAAAGTGATTCCAATGGCTGCATTGGTAGCGGTAATGATAATGGTCTCTATCAGTACCTTTGAATGGAGTTCTGTCACTCAGTTAAAAGATAATCCTAAGAGCAGTAATTTCGTCATGATTGCGACGGTGATTGTAGTTGTTGCTACGCATAACCTGGCTTTGGGTGTGTTAACAGGCGTATTACTTTCAGCCTTGTTCCTGGCGAATAAACTTGAAAATGATATCCAGGTGACAGCATCTTTTGAAGGAATGGCCCGTTTATATGAGTTGAGAGGTCAGATCTTCTTTAGTTCTTCTGAAAAATTCATGCAAGGTTTTGACTTTAAAGAGGATGTAAAGGATGTGATTATTGATTTGACCCATTCTCACATTTGGGATGTAACATCAGTCGCCATGCTTGATTCTGTTGTAAAAAAATTTCAAAAGAATGGTGTGAATGTCACTGTGCGTGGCTTAAATGAAGCCAGCTCTATCATGATTGATAAGTATGGAACACATGCCAGAATCTAAGCGCAGGAGATTTTACGTTTATGTAGAATCTCTAAAATTAACACAATACACCTTATACGAAGTCAAAAAAATATATCTATATGATAATTAATGAAATTGTAAAACCTATTCATAATGAACATTATGTAAAATGGAGATGATAGAAGTGTACTCACTAGTACACTTCTATCATAAAAAAGAGAGCTGCCAGCTCTCTTTTTTATGTTTTATTCAAAATGAAGTTGATATTTATCCGTCGTAATCTTGATCTTGAGGTTCTTATATTTTCGTTTTGTGGCACTCAGGGCTGAATCTGTCACTTCTGCATGAAATTTAGGGTCATTCATTAGATCATGAAATAGTTTATATCCAATCAATAACTTACTGGATTTTTTCTTTTCCTTTAGATCATTTTCAATCAACTGATCCAATTCTTTTACAGAAAAACTATGCATATTACCCTCTATAGTATCTTTCTGATAAAACACCATAAAGACTTAGTAAGAGAATTTAAAGCTTATTAGATAATTGATATTTATGAAATTGTGAGAAAGATAATATATTAGATTTATCTATTTAAGTTAAGTTTTTCTAAAAATAACATAATACACCTTATACGAAATTCTTGATATTTCTCTTTAAATATCAGTATATTAAAGTAAGCCGTTTTGGAGTATAGGGCACCAGAACGGCTTTTTATTGATTATTCATGTTCCACGCTTAAATATTGAACAATGTTCCACGGTTTTATTCAGTCTTAATAAACCTCATCCGGTTTTTTGGTGAGTCATTATTTCATGTGCTTGCACTGAAATTGGCCCATCAAAAAATTGGAGTCCTGGCTAACCATAAGGAAGAAAAAAACGGCTCAGGAAACCCCTTTTTTTTGGTTCAGGCTCAACGTGTTCTGGAACAGGGATACGTTTATTGTCTTTCTGAGGAGTAGTCAATTCGTCATAGTTTGACTCGGTCTGTGGCCGAGGATCTGTTGCTATATTCGAATTAGTAGATTCATTTAGTTTATTAATATTTTCTTGTTTTGGCTGTTCTAAGGTGCCTTTAAACTCAATTCTATGAGTAAGATCTTCAATATGTTGCATCAAAGACTTTTCTCTTTGATTTGCTAAATCTAACTGATTTTTGAGTAAAGAAATTTGATCTTTTAATACACTTTCAACCTCAGATTGAACGTGTACTTGTACATCCTTCTGAACTTGTTCAGTACGTGTACTGGACTGAACACCGACTGGATTGCCATAAACTCTGATAAGTTCAGATAAGTCTATAAGACCATCATGATCTCTTGATAATTCACCATTTTTTAAAGCCTCATATATTGTTGTACGTGATTTTTTAAAGGCTTTACTTGCATCCATGACGCTGAATTTTGTTGTGTTCAATGTAATCCCTCAGTGCGTGTACAAGGATGTTCATGTGAACATCCAATCTGAACATGAAGTTTATTTTGTATTAAATCCTACTTTCTTTAGATATGGCAGTAATTCTTCAATTTTAAGTGGATCCTGCAACATTTCGGCAATGCGAACAGCAAATTGAGAGTAACTTTCTGTACCTTGAGAATATTTATTCATCTCGGTAAGCTCAGAGAGTTTATTAGCAAAAAGATAACGTTGCGAATCAGTCATTTTTAAAACTATAGGTTGTATAGCTATATCTGACTTCTTTGGTTGCTTTCTAATTTTATAGGTAAACTCAAATCCTATAATTTTTTTCCCTGCCTTCTTATTAGTATATTGAAGGTTATATATATCGCAGGCTTTGCTCTTATTTATTTGAGTGACAGCTAAGTCCAGGACATTGTCTTTTAGATTTGACATAGTTTTATATTTATTTTCGATACCGAACCTAGATCGAAGATCGTCCAACTCTAGAAAAACTTTTTGCTCTTTATAGTTCTGCACTTCTTTAAGAATTTCATATAAGCGATTGGCATATTGGCTGCTTAAATCAACCGTATGTTGAAGATCAATTTGAGTAAATTTATTAGCTAGCTCACTTACAAATGGTAAGACGTCATTAGCAAATTGAATTTCAATTCTAGCTTCACCTTCAAGATATCCCTTCATTTGAATAAATCTATATGTTCTAACGTGTTTTTTAGTATTTGAGATTTCTCGCTCTAATGTGAACTGGCGTTCAAATAAAGTATCTACAGCCGTTCTAAGGGCTTTATAACCGCCATCTATGGTGTCTGAAAACAGATCTGCATATTCATGAGCTGAAATGGTAATTGGTACATTATTATCTAATGTAATCTTATTAGAACGAATTTTTGATAAAGCGATATTGAACAATCTATGCTCAACAACAGTCATTTTATAATGAGCTTTTACTAAATCATTTGCTTTAGAGACAAGAATCGACATGTCTAAATTTTCTGAACGGCTCATTCTTATTTCCCTATAAACATTATATGGATTTACCAAAATCTAGATAAATTTTTCACTTAGGGAATCATCATAACAATACTCATTTAAATAGTAAAATAAAAACCTATGTTTATGCGGATAAAACCTATGTTTGAAACGGATAAAACCTATGTTTGAAACGGATAAAACCTATGTTTATACGGATAAAACCTATGTTTGAAACGGATAAAACCTATGTTTATACCACCATAATATATTGAAAACAAAAAAGAAAAAATGCTTCAAATATTAAATATTATAAATATAAAATAAAAAAGAAAATTCATGAAAATTGCCCTTGGTTTTCGCTTCGCTCAAACTCTATTGAATCTCGCTTTCGCTCGATTCGTCGGGGCAATTTTTGATTCATATTTTCCTAAATTTGAGAAAAAGCAAAAGCAAGATCAAAAGCAGCTCGGAATTCGCTTCGCTCATGAGCTTTTTTTCTCGCTACGCTCGATTTAGGAATCAAACTTGGAAAGTTCGCACCCATGCGGGATGCTCTGTAGGGTAGGTGATTAATGGATAGGGAGCTTGTAATCAGGGAAAGGGATGGACGAATTTTCTCAGTTCGCTCGTAGACACTCGCTCTGTTTAGCGACTCATGCCACGAGATTTCATTTTAGGTGCATGTTGCTGTGCTTTGAGCTGTTGTTCTTGTCTGAGTTTCAGCTGTTGTTCTGCTTTGATCTCATCCACACATTTCTTAATAACTTGATAGGATGGGTATAGAGTCTGGTATTGCTTGGCTTTGGCCTGATGTTGTTGTTGGTACTGCTTCCAAGCATGTTCTTTAAACTTTTCATTTTCCAATAAATCTTTCACACCATGTTTTTTCTGGTGTTCATGCTGACCTTTCAGCTTTTTGTGTTCCTGGTAAATCGCATCACGTTGGGCTTCCCAGGCTTTTTTTCCAAACAGTAAGGGTTTGTTCTGGGTTAATTCGTTGTGTTGATCGACCAGGCTTTGCAATTTGTCATGACTTTGCTTGAGTCCGCTTTTCACGATCTCCTGAGCAAGCTGCTGATTGAACTCATTTTGATGTTTGTGGTGCTTGGTCAGGTTTATTTCGGCTTGTTTGAGATTGCGCTGCATAAAATCCAGGTCTAAATTCGCGTCTTTTGCGCTGATTTCGCGTTTTAGTACTTTGCCAAGGGTTTCCCTCTGTTTTTCCTCAAACAGGGCTTTTTCGTCAATTGGTGGCGTTTTAGCGCTATTTTCGATCTGAGTCTGTTGTTCCGTTTTCAATGTGCTGAGTTTGATCTCATTTTCAGCAATAAGCATGTCCATATTTTTGCCGTATTGCAGCTGAGCCTGATTTCTTTCTTTGATCTCATCATTGGTTCGGCTGATTTCGGTTTCGATGCCTTTTCTACGTAGTTCGGTGACTTTCGGTCCTTCGTGCAGGGTCGCTTCCAGGCCATTCTCCTGGTCTTTGTAGCTGCGGTGGTCGACTCGGGCGGTGTATCCGGCCATGTCCAGGTGCATATTGCAGATATCG